>JAUTCN010000002.1:300000-548564 GCA_030673965.1 Fusobacterium sp. JB019
AGAAAATGAAGGAGATGTAATCTGTGCTGCAGAATTTGCAACTCTTGAAAATATAAACTTCATGGCAACACATGCAAAGGGATTAATCTGTATGCCTATGTCTAGTGGATATGTTAAAAAATTAAACTTACCACAAATGGTTACAAATAACACTGATAATCACGAAACTGCTTTTACAGTATCTATTGATCATGTTGATACTACAACTGGAATTTCTGCTTTAGAGCGTTCTGTTACTGCTATAAAAGCTGTTGAAGATGATGCTAAACCTGAAGATTTCAGAAGACCTGGACATATGTTCCCACTAAAAGCTAAAGACGGAGGAGTTTTAGTTAGAAACGGTCATACTGAAGCAACTGTTGACTTAGTTAGATTAGCTGGATTAAAACCAATGGGACTTTGTTGTGAAATCATGAAAGAAGATGGAACAATGTCTAGATTAGAAGATTTATTAAAATTTGCTAAAGATTTTGATTTAAAAATAATCTCAATAGAAGATTTAATTACTTATATAAAATCTCATGATGAACTAGTTAAAGTTGAATGTACTGCAAAACTTCCTACTACTTCGGGAGACTTCACTATAGTTGGTTTTGATAATAAATTAGATGATAAAGAACATATTGCCCTTGTTAAAGGAGATGTTTCTGGAAAAGAAAATGTTCTTGTAAGAATACACTCTGAATGTTTTACTGGAGATATATTAGGATCTCTTAGATGTGACTGTGGTTCTCAATTACATAGAGCTATGAAAGAAATTAATGAAGATGGAGAAGGAGTAGTTGTTTACTTAAGACAAGAAGGAAGAGGAATCGGGCTTGTTAATAAAATAAAAGCTTATAACCTTCAAGATCAAGGATTAGATACAGTTGATGCTAACTTAGAACTTGGATTTGAAGCTGATGAAAGAGATTATGCTGTAGCTGCTCAAATGTTAAAATCTTTAGGAGTAAAATCAGTTAGACTTATGACTAACAACCCTGCTAAAATCAATGGTCTTGAAACTTACGGAATGAAAGTTGTAAAAAGAGAAGAAATTGAAATAGCACCTAACAAAGTTAATGAATGTTACTTAAAAACTAAAGAACAAAGAATGGGTCATAAATTACATTTATGTGACTGTTCAAAAGAAAAATAGAATAAATACAAAGGGTGCTGATTAAAAGGCACCCTTTGTTTTATATTTTTATAAATGTTACTTTTCTATTTTTAAATTGTGCAATATGTTTAAAACCAATTTTTTTTAGTAACTTGATACCCTCTTTAAAATCTGCACATAAATCATTAGCACTATGTGCATCTGAACCTAAGGTTATAATCCTCCCACCTAATTCAAAGTATCTTCTTAAGATATCTCTATTAGGATGCATTTCTCCTAAATTATATCTTAAACCTGAAGTATTTAATTCAATACCCTTTCCTTTTTTTATAATTAAAGTTAAAATATCATCTATAATTTCTTTAAAATTGAAGTAATCTATTTTTTTATTTATAAAACCTCCATATCTAACTACTGCGTCTAAATGTCCATAAACATCAAAAGCAGTAAAATCTTCAATGGATTTTTTTATAGTTTTAAAATAACTTATGTAACTTTCTCTTTGAGTTTTTCCTTTGAAAAAGTCTCCATTATAAAAGTCTAATCCATCACAAGAATGAATGGAACATATTACAAAATCAAAGGGGTAAGATTTTATAAATTTATCTAACCTTTTATTTAAATGTGGTTGATATCCTATTTCAACTCCCATTAAAATATCAATATGAGGATAAGTATTCCTTAAAATTCCAAGTTTTCTCATGTAATCAATATAATTTATTTCATAGGAAAATATTTCCTCAGGACTATCAAAATCAACATGATCTGTAAACACTACTTGTTTCAGTCCTAATTTAACAGCTCTTTTAATAATATCAATCATATTAGAACTTGAATCAGGAGAAAACTCTGTATGAACATGACTATCCATAATTAAATTTATATTCTTCAATTTTTTTCTCCTTATAATTTATTTTCTTCTTTTAATAAGTTCTTTTTTTATATCTTCAATGGAAACCCCTTGATTGATCATAAGAACCATAAGGTGATAAACTAAATCACTTATTTCATAAATCATTTCTTCCTTACTTTCATTTTTAGAGGCTATAATAACTTCTGCTGATTCTTCACCAACTTTTTTTAAAATTTTATCAATTCCTTCTCTAAATAAATAATTTGTGTAAGAACCTTCCTTTGGATTATTTTTTCTATCTGTTATACTTAAATATAGTTCTTTTAAAACATCTTCTTTGTTTTCAATAGTCTTATCTTCAACCTCATTTAAAACTTCATTAAAAAAACAAGAATAATTTCCAGTATGACAAGCAACTCCAATTTGTTCAACTTTAATTAAAATAGTATCCTTGTCACAGTCATAGTAAAATTCTTTTATTTTTTGGATATTTTTTGTTGTCTCTCCTTTTTTCCAAAGTTCCTGTCTACTTCGGCTGTAATAATAGGCTATTTTTTCCTCTAATGTTTTTCTAATTGCATTTTCATTCATATAAGCGAGCATTAAAACTTTACCAGTAACCACATCTTGAGCTATGGCTGGTACTAAACCCTTACTATCAAATTTAATTTCATTTATTATATCATTAATATTCATGCTAACCTCCTAAAGTCTAATTTCTATTTTTTTATTTTTTAAATATTTTTTAAGATCTTTAATTTTAATTTCTCCAAAATGAAATACTGATGCAGCAAGTAATCCATCAACATTGGCATATTGTATAGCTTCATAAAAATTTTCCAAAGTTCCTGCACCACCAGAAGCAATTACAGGAACAGTTACAGCAGCAGTTATTTTTTGAAGTAGTTCCACATCATATCCTCTTTTCATACCATCTTCATCAATGCTATTTATAACTATTTCTCCTGCTCCAAGAGCTACTCCTTTTATAGCCCATTTTATAGCATCTAAACCCGTATCTTCTCTACCACCTTTTACATATACATTCCAGGAACCTTTATTATTTTTTTTAGCATCTATGGATAGTACTACACATTGAGCACCAAATTTTAAAGATGCTTCCTCTATCAATTGCGGATTTTTAACAGCAGCAGAATTAATAGAAATCTTATCTGCCCCCTTTCTTAAAATATTTGTAAAATCATCAATTGAAGAAACTCCTCCTCCCACAGAAAAAGGAATGTTTATATTTTTTGCAACCTTTGAAACAAATTCTAAAGAAGTTTTTCTCTCTTCATTTGAAGCAGTTATATCATAAAATACAAGTTCATCAGCACCACAATCACTATAATATTTTCCAAGGCTTTCAGGACTATCAACATCCTTTAAATTTTTAAATTTCATACCTTTAACAACTCTTCCATTCTTAACATCTAGGCATGGTATTATTCTTCTGGCAAGCATTCTATCACATCCTTTAATTTCAAATTTTCATTATAAAGAGCTTTCCCAATTATTGCACCATAAAGGTCCATTTCATTAAGCTTTTTAATATCATCAATTGAGGTAATTCCCCCTGAAGCAATAATGTTTAATGAAGTTTTTTTAGATAGTTCTTCATATATTTCAAAATTAGGTCCTTGAAGCATCCCGTCTTTTGATATATCAGTATAAACTATAGTCTTTACACCTATTATTTCAAGTTCTTTGCAAAGATCTAAAGAGTTTACTTCACTTATAACTTCCCAACCTCTAAGAGCTACCTTACCATCTTTAGCATCTATGGATACTATTATTTTATCTTGATATTTTGAAACTAATCTTTTTAATAATTCTTTATTTTCAATTGCAATAGTTCCTACAATAACCCTTTGAACTCCAATCTTAAGTAATTCTTCAACTCTTTTTTCAGATCTAATTCCTCCACCAACTTGGATAGGTAAATCTATATTTTTTGCAATTTTTTCAATTGATTCTCTATTAATGATTTCCTCATTTCTAGCACCATCTAAATCAACTAAATGAAGAAATTTTCCTCCTTGATTTTTCCATTTAACAGCCATATTAAATGGATCATTGGAATAGACATTAATTTTATTAAAATCTCCTTGAGAAAGTCTCACGCTTTTATTATTTTTTATATCAATAGCAGGAAATATTATCATTTTATCATCTCCCCATATGCTTTTAATATATTCAGACCAACATCTGAACTTTTTTCAGGATGAAATTGAATACCATAAATATTATTTTTTCTAACTATTCCAGGTACTACTTGTCCATAATTACTATAAGCTATAAGCTCCTCATTAGATGAATTAGCATAATATGAATGCACAAAATAAACATAAGCATCTTCATTTATATATTTTAATATTTCATCATCTTTTTTAAATTTAAGGCTATTCCAACCCATGTGAGGAATTTTTAGACTTGTATTAAGCTTTTCAATACTCCCTTCAATTAAACCTAATCCTTCATATTCTCCATTTTCATAGCTTTTTTCATAAAGAAGTTGCATTCCAAGACAAATTCCCATTAAAAATTTTCCTGATTTTATATGATTTTTTATTAAAGGTATTAAGTTAGTTTCTTTTAATGCAGTTATAGCATCTCTAAATGCTCCTACTCCAGGAAGAATAAGAGAACTAGCATTAGATATTTCTTTAGGATCATTTGAAATTTTAGTTTCTATTCCAAGATTTTCAAAAGCTTGAAATACAGATTCTAAATTTCCTAGTCCATAATCTATTATAATATTCAATTATAAAACCCCCTTTGATGACGGTATTTTATCAGATACAATTTTAGTTCCTTCGCTCATTGTTCTTGAAAAGGCTTTAAATATAGATTCTATTTTATGATGATCATTTTCTCCATATAAAAGCTTAACATGAAGAGTTATACCTGCTTTATTAGTAAAAGCTTTAAAAAATTCTTTGAAATTTTCAGTACTCATATTTCCAAGATTTTCCCTTTTAAAATCAACATCAAATACAAGATAAGGACGATTGCTTATATCTAAAACAACATGACTTAAGGCTTCATCCATAGGAATAAAAATACTAGAATATCTTTTTATTCCTTTTTTATCTCCTAAAGCTTTATTAAAAGCCTCTCCTAAAGCAATTCCTATATCTTCAACTGTATGATGATCATCAGCATAAATATCTCCTATACAATTTATATTCATATCAAAGGAACCGTGGAAAGCCATTAACGTAAGCATATGATCTAAAAAACCTATACCTGTATCAATATTACTTTCCCCTCTTCCATCAAGATTAATTTCCACTATAATATCTGTTTCAAGAGTTTTTCTTTCTACTTTAGCTATTCTCATATTTTATTACCTCCTTTAAATTTTCAATAAAAATTTTATTTTCAATTTTATTTCCAACCGAAACTCTATAATAACCTTTAAGATCTTCATTAAATTTTCTTATCAATATTCCTTTAGCTACAAGTTTTTCATATAAATTTTCTATATCAGAATTAAAAAATATAAAGTTTCCAGAAGAAGGATATACTTTAATACCTAAATTTTTTAGCTGAGAATATAAAAATTCTCTTTCATCTTTAACTTCTTTAATATAATTGAAAATTTTATTTTTATTTTTCAAGGCTTGTACCCCTATATATTGAGTAATTGAATTTAAATTATACGGAGATTTAACTCTATTTATTATTTCAAGAATATCTCTATTAGCCACCATATAACCAAGTCTGATACCTGCAAGTCCTAAAGCCTTTGATAATGTTCTTAAAACTATTAACCTTTTATACTTAAATATTTTTTCAATCATTGAACCTTCTGCAAATTCCATATAGGCCTCATCAATTACTATAATTGCATTAGTATTTAAAATAAGTTTTTCAATATCGTTTGTATTTAATAAAAATCCTGTTGGATTATTAGGATTGCATATAAATATTACCTTTGGATTAATTTCAATTGCTTTTTGAATAATTTTATCCATATCTATTGAAAAATCTTCATTACAAGGAAGACCTATAAAAGTAGCTGAATAAATCTGACTAAATATTGAATACATACTAAATGAAGGTATAGGGCTTACAATAATTTCATCTTTATCTACAAATGCTTTTATAACAAGCTCAATCATTTCACTAGATCCATTCCCAACTATAATATTTTCACTTGGAATATTTACATATTTGCTTATTTCATTTTTTAAAAGATGAGCTTCATTATCTGGATAATAATTTAAATTAAAACTTCCATTAAATTTTAAACCTTCTTTAATTATATTTTCTAATAAAATATTTTTTCCTTCATTTGCATCAAGTTTTATAGTAAAAGGCAAATTACATGTTTTATACCCAGTTAAATTTTTTATGCTATTTTTCATCATTTTTATAATCCCTCCTTTTTTATTTATTTTCTACTCTAACTTTTATAGAGTTTGCATGTCCTGTAAGACCCTCCTCATTTGCAATTCTTATAATAGGATCTTTTGCTTCCATAAGAGCTTTTTTACTGTAGTAAATCAAAGAAGTTTTTTTTAGAAAATCATCTACTCCTAAGGGAGAAGAAAATTTAGCAGTGGAACTAGTAGGAAGAATATGATTTGTTCCTGCAAAATAATCACCTAATGGTTCAGGAGAAAATTCACCTAAAAAAATTGCACCTGCATTATTAATTTTTGGATATACTTCAAAGAAATTTTTTGTTAATATTTCCAAATGCTCTGGGGCAATTTCATTAGCAATATTTATTGATTCATCCAATGAATTTGTTAATATTATTGCTCCATAATTATCAAGAGATTTTTTTATTATTTCTTTTCTTTCAAGATATGAAATTTGTTTTTCTAGTTCTGTTATTACTTTTTCTGAAAGAGTTAAAGAATCAGTAATTAGTATGGAAGCCGCCATTTCATCATGTTCTGCTTGAGAAATTAAATCAGCAGCTATATATTTAGGATTTGCATCTTTATCTGCAATTATTAGAATTTCACTAGGACCTGCAATCATGTCAATTCCAACATAACCAGAGACTTTTTTCTTTGCTATTGTGACAAAAATATTTCCTGGACCTACTATCTTATTTACCTTAGGAATACTTTCAGTTCCATAAGTTAATGCCCCTATTCCTTGAGCACCTCCAATTTTATAAATTTTATCTACACCTGCAATATAAGCAGCAACAAGTATAGAATCTTTTATTTTACCTTCTTCATTTGGTGGGGAAATCATTATTATCTCTTTAACCCCTGCAAGTTTAGCAGGTACTCCGTTCATTAAAACAGTTGATGGATAAGAAGCACTTCCACCAGGAACATATATTCCAACTTTTTCTATAGGTTTAATCAGTTGACCTAAGATAATATCTTTATTATTAGAAATTTCATAGGATTTTTTAATTTGTTTTTTGTGATAAATTTCAATGTTTTCTTTTGCTTTAATAAGACTTATCTTTAAGTCTTCATCAATATTATTTAATGCATTTTCTATTTCTTCCTTTGATACAAGAAAGTTATTTATTTTTATGTTGTCAAATTTTAATGTGTATTCTTTCAAAGCCTCATCTTTTCTGATTTTAACATCATTTAAAATTTCACTTACTATTTTATTTATATCTTCATACTCAAATTGATTTCTATCTAAAAGATTTTTTAAAAATATATTTTCTTTTTGAGAATCTATTATTTTAATCATGATATTCCTCCTATTATAAATTTATTTCTAATAATTTAATGATATTTTGAATTCGCTCATAATTGAACCTATAGCTTATTCTATTACATATAAGCCTAGCACTAATGTTAAACATATCTTCTATTGTTTCTAATCCGTTTGCTTTTAATGTGTTACCAGTCTCAACTAGATCTACAATTACATCTGCTAGTCCAACTAAAGGTGCTAATTCCACTGAACCATTAAGTTTTATTATTTCAATTTTTTGTTGCTTATTTTCAAAATATTTTTTTGTTATTTCAGGATATTTAGTGGCAACTTTTAAAACATTATTTTTACTATAGATCTTTTGTTCTTTTATGCTTGCTATTGAAAACTTACATTTTCCAAATTTTAAATCTAAAACTTCATAAACATCAGTATTGCTTTCTAAAATATTATCTTTTCCAGCAATTCCTAAATCAGCAACACCTTTTTCAACATACGTAATTACATCAGAAGGTTTTACATAGATATAATTTATTTTATTTTTTTCATCTTTAAAAATTAATTTTCTTGAATCTAAATCTATAGCATCTCCCATATTCATTTTATTTAATATTTTATGTGTTTGCTTTCCTAATCTTCCCTTTGAAATAGCAATTGTTATAAAATCCAATTTTATTCACCCTCCTTATAAAATATTTTAATTAGTTCATCTAAATTTATAGAAAATCCTATGCCAGGGCTATTAATATTAAATATTTGTGTTAAAAGATTATACCTTCCACCACGAATAATTTCTGCATAAGAATTTTCATAATAGCCTTTAAATATTAATCCATCATAATAATCTAGTTCTGTAATTAAAGATAAATCAAGATGTATATATTTTAAATAATCATATTCTTTCACTATTTTTTTAAAATTTTTAATTTCTGCTATAGAATTTTTCATAGCTTGATTCATATAGAACTTTTCTGCTTTAATTATTACTTCCTCCATATTTCCTTGGAAATCTAAAATATTGAAAAGTAAATTTTTAATTTCTTTTTTTAAATTTAAATTACTAACGTATTTAATTAGTTCGTTTTTATTTTTTTTATAAATTAAATCTTTTAATTTTAATTTTGAACTTTTTGTTAAATAAGTCTCATCTAATAATCCATTGATATATTTGCTATTCCCTATTTCTAACAGAAAATTTTTATTATATTTTTTTAAAATTTTAAAAACCAGTTGAATAATTTCTATATCAGCATCTATGGAATCCTCTCCTAAATACTCAACCCCCATTTGAGAAAATTCTTTAATATTAGTATTTGACTCATTTACAAAAATTGAAGAATTATAAAACAATTTAACTTTAATATCATCTTCCCATCTAGGTATTAATTTTTTAATTATATTCATTGTAATATCAGGCCTTAAAATTAAAATTTTTGAATTACTATTAATAACCTTAACTATTTTTTCTTTTTTTATTCTCTGATTAATTGAGGTAAAATCATCATAATCTTCAAAAATCGAGGGTTCTAATTTTATATATTTAAAATTTATAAATATATCCTCTATTTCTCTTGTTAATTGATATTTTTTAGATGAATAGTTCAATTCATCTTTAATTTGTGTAAATTTCATTATGTCACCACCTAAGTAAAAATAAAATAAAAATAAAAAAGCCATATAGGTTATCCCTATATGGCTTTACAGTATGTAAATCATCATAGACATAATCCCGAAATTCAGTAACAAAATTTGGGATTGTATCTATGAACTATTTTATGTTCATTATTACAAACCCTTATCTTTATGATGATGGCTATGAAATTGTAAAGCTAGATTTTTGACAAATTGTAAATTTAATTCTTTAAAAAGTAGTGTTTTCATTATAATCTCTCCTTTGCTTGCTTTACTTGTTATTACTTTAAAAGTATTTCGAAGAGTATAACATTTTTATTTCTAATTTTCAAGAAAATTTATGAAAAAATTAAAATAAAAAAAAGGTGCTGATTAACAGGCACCCTTTGTTTTATAGAAAATTAACCATTAAAGCCAAGATAAAAAGTTATTTCTATCTTGGCTAAAATATCTTCTTTTAATTTACAAATTTGTATTTCTAATTTTTGATCTATTTCATCTAAAAAGTAAACTTTATGTATATCAAAAACAGTATTTTTGCCCTCAATATCTGATAAAGTAATTTTAGACCGCACTATATTTTTAGGTTCAATTTTTGCTATTTTTAATATCTTTAATGAATCGTCTAATGTTTGTTTTATTTGTTTTGCTAAATAATCTTTCACATTATTTTTTGATTTTTTTTCCTTATAAATCACATTATAAACTACTAGTATATCTCCTATAATCTTTGTTTTCGGATAACTATTATTTGGATTTGACTGTACCATTATTTTCTCCTTATATTACTTTCTTTTTTTTATATTTTTTATAATAGGCATCATTATAAATAACATAGATAATAAGAATAGCCCTATAGAAATCCCACTTGATAAGAATATTTTAAAATTATAATTAGAAATAGTTAACGCTTGAATAAAATTCTTTTCCATCATACTACCAAGTATCATACAAAGAATAAGTGGCGATAAAGGCAAAGATATTTTATTAAACAAATATCCTAAAATACCAAAGAAAATAGTCAAATAAATTGCAAAAACACTATTTAATATAGCATATGATCCTGTAACACATAATATAGTTACTACAACTGCTAATATATCTTTAGGTAAATTTAAAATTATACCTGCAAAATGTCTACAAAATATTACGCCTAAAGGAAACATTATTATATTAGCCACTAAAAAACTAACCATTATATGAAAAGCTACACCAGGATAATCTGTAAATAATGCAGGACCTGCTTTTACACCTTGAATTGTTAAAGCTCCTAAAAATAAAGCTGAACTTGAATTTCCTGGTATCCCCAAAGATAACAAAGGTACCATTGAACTTGCTACAACAGAATTATTTGCAGATTCTGGAGCTGCTATTCCTTCATCTATACCTGTTCCAAATACTTTATTTTTTAATCTTTTCATTGTTAAATCATAAGACATAAATACTGCCATAATGAAACCTGCTCCTGGAAGTACTCCGCATCCACTTCCTATTAAACTAGATGTTATCCATGTAGGCAAAAGCTTCTTTGCCATCTTTTTACTTATTAAAACAGAACCAATCTTTCCTGGCTTCTTAATTTGTTCTTGTTTCATCCCTATATTCTCAAGAATATTTAATAATGATACCACTCCAAATAAACCGATTAACGCTGGAACAAAAGGAACGCCTGAAAATAAATTATAATTTCCAAAAGTAAATCTTGTAGTACCAGTTTGAGCACTTATACCAACTAGTGATATAAATAACCCTACAAATAAACTAATTATATTTTTCATAATATCTTTTGTAGCCATTCCTAGTACACTACTTATTCCTAATACACCTAACATAAAGTATTCTGGAGGGCCAAACTTTAAAGCTTGATTTGCTAAAATAGGAGCAAAAAATAGTAATATCAATGAACTAAATATTCCTCCAAAAACTGAACTAGAAATAGATATTCCTAAAGCTTGATTTGCTTCTCCTCGTTCTGTCATAGGATATCCATCTAATGTAGTTACTAATGATGCTGCTGTACCTGGTATTTTTAATAAAATTGCAGGAATAGATCCACCATAACAAGAAGCTGTATAAACTCCTACCAACAAACATAATGCAACATGAGGAGCCATTCCAAAAGTAATAGGAATTAAAACTGCCATTGTTATTGTGTCATTTAATCCTGGTAAAGCACCTACAAGCATTCCTAACATAACTCCAAATGTTAATACTAGTAAATTTGTAGGATTTAAAACACTTGAAAAACCTAATAATATATGTTCCATTTTTCCTCCTTAAAAAATACTTGGTAATGGGACCTTTAATACAAAACTAAATAAACTATATACTATAATTGTTGTACCTAAGGATACAATAACAGTTCTTTTTAAATTAACTTTTTCTGATAACATAAAAAGAATTAAAGCACATAAAATAAATGTTGATATCAAATAACCTGCATATTCTATAGCTATTGAATACACTATTAAAGATATAATCATTATTCCTACAACTTTATAGTTTTTATCTTTTAATTTCTCATTATTATTTTCTTTCAATGTAACTAATAGCAAAATAATTGATGTTAAAATAACTCCGCCACCTATTAAGTAAGGAAATATACTTTCTATTCCTACTACACTGTTTTTAGTACCTACGCATATATATATTCCAAATAATATACCTAAAATACTAAGAATAATATCAATAATTTTTTTATTCATATTTTCTTCTCCTTTTTAAAAATCAAGGAGAGATAAACTCTCCTTGATAATAAGAACTATTTATAATTGACTTTCAATTGCTTTTAATGACTCACTTTCATTTTTTACTAATTCTTTAAAATCTTTTTGACCTTTATAATTAACTAAATTACCCGCTGATTCCATCTTTGTTTTAAACTCATCACTTGTAATAATATCTTTAAATATTTTCTCTAATTTATCTAATGTTTCTTTTGGAGTTCCTTTAGGGGCACTAAATCCTCTAAATACTTCATATTGAACATTATATCCTAATTCTTTAAAAGTAGGAATATCTTTTAGAATGGGACTTCTATCAGCTGTTGTAACTCCTAGTATTTTTATTTTATGATCAGAATATAATTTTTCTGCTTCACCAACGGTTAATATTCCTGCATCTATATGCCCACCTAATAATTGAGGTATTTGAACTGTTGCTCCATCAGTATGTACAAAATTAAGTTTTGAATTTATTGCATTAGAAATTTTTACTCCTGCAATATGCGGTCCACCTTTAAATCCTGATGTGTTTACAGTAATTTCTTTTTCTTTTGATAGTTTTATAAAATCTTTAAATGTATTAATAGGAGAATTTGTTGGTACAGCTAAAACTGTTCCATCTGTTGTCATTAAAGCTATTGGACTAAAATCTTCAGTCTTAAAAGTTGAGTCTTTTATTAAGATCGGTTTACTAATCATAGAATAAGATGTTGCTCCTAAAGTATATCCATCTGGCTTAGCATTCTTAGCATAAGTTAATCCAACAATAGCTCCACTTCCAGGTTTATTTTCCACAATAAATTTATATCCATTCATTAAATCTGAGCCTACATCTGCTAATATCCTTGTGTTTGTATCCACTCCACCACCTGCTGCAAATGGAACAATTATTTTAATATTCTTTTCTGGAAAATTCTTTATTACTCCTTGTTTATTTTCTTTCTTTCCACACCCCACAAACATCAATGTAGCTAAGCCTATTAATAGCAATCCTTTTTTAATCATAATTCTTTTCCTCCTTTTATTTTAATCTAATTAAAGCTTTATTTAATCTCTCCAATGCTTCATAAATTGTTTTATGAGGTACCCCCACATTTATTCTCATAAGCATTTTTCCCTCTTCTCCATATAATGTTCCTGAATTTAAATATAGTTTTGCTTCATTTTCTATAAAATTAACTAATTGTTCTTGAGTATCAAAACCTACATTTGTAAAATCTAATAAGTATAAATAAGTAGCTTCAGGCCAAATTAAACTTACTCCCTCTAAATGATCATCCACATATTTTTTAACTATCTCTCTAGTTTCTGTCAAATATGCCATCATTTCATCTGCATAATAATCGCATTCATTATATGCAGTTATTAATGCTACTTCACCAAAAACATTTCTACATATAGCTTTATGGGCTATTTGTTTTTCATCCATTTTTTTAAATATTTCTTTATTTTGAGTAAACCATGCAGCTGTAAATAAACCTGCTATATTAAAAGTTTTACTCGGATTTATAAATGTTATACAATTATTAGCTATTTCCATACTTATACTTGATATATTTATATGTTTATGACCTGGATAAATAATATCTTGGTGTATTTCATCAGACACTATTAAAACATTATTCGAAGTACATAAATTTCCTATTTTTTCTAATTCTTTTCTTGTAAAACATCTTCCTGAAGGATTATGAGGATTACAAAGTATCATCATAGTTACTTTTTCATCTTTCAATTTTGTCTCTAAATCTTCAAAATCAATTTCAAACCTTCCATTTTTTAAAACCAATGGGTTTTTTATTAACTCCCTTCCATTAAGTTCTATTGTCTTTTTAAAATTTTGATATACAGGAGTTTGAATTAATATCCTATCTTTTGAACTTGTTAATGCATGAACAGCAAAAGCTATTCCATTTATTACTCCTGTTGAATAACTTACCCAATTTGGATTAATTTCATAATTAAATCTTTTTTTTATCCAATTGGCTACTGCTTTTTCAAATTCATAAGTATTATATTCGTATCCAAAATGTCCTACAGATGCCTTTTTTATTAAAGCTTCAGTTATTTCTTTTGGAGAATAAAAATCTGTATCTGCTATCCACATTGAAATTTGATCTTCTTTAGTTTTCTCTGGACTATATTTTTTAGCATTTGTATTCCCTTTTCTATTTGGATCATTATTAAAAAATTCAAAACTCATTACACCCTCCTTTAAAGAACTTTATTTTATTGATCTACAACCGAACCATCAACATTCAATCGAGTATTTATTTCTCTTCTTTGGTAGGGAAATTTTTCTTCTATTCCTTCTACTAAATCAATTCCTAATCCTGGTTTTCCTTCTAACTTCACATATCCTTGATCTGCATTTGGAACCCATGTAACCATATCACTTTGTTTAAATGAATTAAAATCTACTGAGTTTGTACTACAAAATCTTTCCGTTGCAGATACTGTACTGTGATCTGGTAGTTCTAATACTGCAAAATTATCAATAGCTGTTGCTAAATGCATGCAAACAGTTGTACTTACAGGACTTAGAGGATTATGAGGAACCACTAATATTCCTCTTGCTTCAGCTAATGCTGCAATTTTTTTAGCACCTGTAAATCCTCCACATAAGCAAGGACTTACTCTTGCATATCCCATAGCATCTCTTGAAAATAACATTTCATATTCTTGAATAGTGTGAATTCTTTCTCCTGTTGCTATTGGAACATTACTCTTACTAGCTACCAACCCCATAGAATCAAAATTATCTGGTATAATAGGATCCTCTAAAAACATTGGAGTATATTTTTCTATTGCTTTAGAAAAAGCTACTGCCTCATGAGGCTTCATTCTTCTATGTAATTCCAAGCATAAATCTACATCATTACCTACAAGTTCTCTAATATGCCCAATTCTTTCAACTGCTTCATTCACTACATTTGCATATGATGAATAAAATCTTTTGCTTCTCGGTTCATCAAGAAATGGTGATAAATGTCCAATAGCTGTATAGCCTTCTTCTTTTGCTTTTAAACAGTTTGCAAATAACTCCTCATCAGTTTCTCCACTAACGTGATAGTAAACTCTTATTTTTTCTCTGCACTGTCCTCCTAATAAATTATAAATCGGAGTGTTATATTTCTTTCCTGCTATATCCCATAAAGCTATATCTATTGCACTAATTCCAGCCATTACTGCTGCACCTCTAAAGTGATAGCATCTATATAAATATTGCCAATGCTGTTCAATATTCAGTGGATTTTTCCCTATTAAATAAGATTTAAAGCTTTCAATAGCTTCTGCTGAAGCATCTAAAAATCCCCAAGCTCCACTCTCTCCTATACCATAAATCCCCTCATCTGTCATTACTTTTACATAAATAAATTTATTTGCTCGTATTACTCTAATATCTGTTATTTTCATTTTTTTCTCCTCGTTTAATATAAATTTTTTTTATTTTTTATTTTATAAAAAACAATTAAACATAAACTTAAGCAATTCTTCTTCGGTCTTATAAGTACCTTTGTGAGACTATTATAACGATAAAAGAACTCTTTGTAAAATATTTTAAATGAATAACCCTATAAAAAAAATTTATTATATAGACAACGACAGATAAATAGTGTATTATTGGATAAAGTACATCAATTGGACTAAAAAAATTAACAAGAACAAATTTAGTCAAGTATATTGTATCAAAGGAGAATTTTATGACCATTAAACAGCTTCAGCATTTTCAAGGGATTTGTATTTATAAAAGTATTACTAAAGCTGCTGAAAAACTATATATTTCTCAACCAGCTCTCACTACATCATTAAAAAATCTCGAAAAAGATCTTAATATTAATTTATTAAAACGTTCAAAATCTAAAATCATCCTCACCAAAGAAGGTGAATTTTTTTTAAATAAAACAAATGAGTTTCTTAAACATTATGATAGTTTACTCGAAGAAACTAAAGATTTTTTAAATGAATATAAATATATTAAAATTGGTATTCCTTTGCAAATAGGTGTTTTAATGTTACCTGTTATTTTTAGTGAATTTCAAAATCAGTTCCAAGATATTAAAATTGAAATATTTGAAACTGGAGGAATAAGCACTGTCCAAAGAGTGCTAGACGAAGAAATTCATATAGCTATAACTGGTATTCCTGAAAATTTTTCAAGTGAACTTTTAATTGAACCTTTATTCAAGGATAAGGTATGCTTATGTGTAAAGAAAAATCATAAATATGCTAATTTAAAATCTATTAAACTTGAAGATGCAATAAATGAAAAACATGTCGGGCTCGGAGATACTTTTTTCGTAAGTAAAATTCTTAAAGAAGAAATAAAAAAAAGGAATCTTGATAATAAAATTTTATTTACTACTAACCAATTAGGTACTATTAAAACTATGATTAATTCTGGTATTGCTTCTGCACTTCTTATAAGGTCAGCTATTTCAGAAGAAGATAATATTGTTGCTATTCCTTTAGAAGAAGACATTACTGCTAATATCTCTATTGTTACTAAAAAAAACATTTCTTTATATAGAGATACAAAACAAATAAAAGAATTTTTCATCAAGAGATTTAAAAAATAATATTCTAAAAAGGAGAATTTAAAATGATTTTAGGAAATATTCAAAGCTTTGAGAATAATAATAATATTCCATCAATAATTAAAGAAATAATGAGATATTTAAAAGAAAACCCATTTGACAATAATCCCCCTGGTATATATAAAATTAGAGGCAATGAAATATTTGCTAAAGTTATAGAAAGTACTACAGACATTAAAATTAATCGTCTCCCTGAAGTTCATAGAAAATATATTGATTTACAATATATAATCAATGGAACTTTAAAAATTGAATATGGTTCTGATTCTCCGAATTATAAAATTTTAAAAAAATATAATGAAACAAGGGATATTCTTTTTTATAATGATTTTAAAGAGGAAAAAGAAATAACCCTTACAAAGGGATCTTTTATTGTTTTTCCTATAAATATAGTTCATAGAACAGATTACTATGAATATAATCAAGCTTTTAAAAAAGTAGTAGTAAAAATAAAATCTGATTTACTTTAAAAATTTATATTAAATTTGTATTGATTAGAAAAGGGTGCCTGTTAATCAGCACCCTTTTTTATTCCCTTAGGAATTATTATTTTTATATCAGTTCCCTTACCAACTTCACTATTAATTATTATTTCACCCTTTAAAAATTCTACTATATCCTTTACAATAGTTAATCCTAATCCATGTCCTCCTGTATCTTTATTTCTAGATTTATCCCCTCTATAGAATTTATCAAATATAAACTCTAAGTCTTCCTCAGGAATTCCTATTCCATTATCTTTAATATTAATTACATAATTATTATCGTATTCCAAAGATATATCTATGGGCTTTCCTCTTCCATATTTTACAGCATTTTCTAATAAATTTAAGACTAATTGTTTTAGCAAGGCCTTATCAGAAAAAATTAAAAAATCTTCCTTTGATAATTTTAAATTTATACTTTGATTTGGATATACTATTTTTAAATTATCAACTATATTTTTTATTTTTTCAGATAAATTAAATTCCTCATAATACTTTCTTTTAAGTTCCATATCCTTTGCTAAAAATAATAATTTTTCAACTAATGATATCATGTTCTTATTTTCATCTTCTATTGAAGAAAGAGCTTCTAATACAATTTCTTTATCCTCAATTCCCCATCTTTTTATCATGTCTATATATCCACTTATTATAAATAATGGAGTTTTCAATTCATGTGAGGCATTATTTACAAAATCTATTTGAGAATCCATTTGTAATTTTAATCTTTTAACCATATCAATGTATGAAGTCTTTATTAAATTAAATTCTTCAAATTCATTTTTAAAGTTTAATTTTTTATCAAGTTCCTCTTCTTTTAATTCTAAAGAATTTAAATTTATTTTATTGGTAGAATTATGTAAATCTTCTATGGAATTTTTAAATTTTTGATAGAAATTTTTTGTTATATATCTTGCTATTAACAAAGTTATAAATATCCAAATTATAGAAAACAAAGCTAACATTCCTAGTCTTTCATATTCCCTTGACATATCTTTTATAACTTTTAATTTTATAGGTTTCATTCCCTCTATAAATACTTCTTTATATAAAATTTTATATTTATATCCTACATAATTTCTTATTTTATTCGATGGAAGCATTTTATTTGACTCTTCTAATATATTTTTTATATGTTCTTTTTTTAAATCACTTAATTTATTTTTATTTAGATTATCTCTATCCTTTATAAATTTATTTGGCATATAAAAATAATTCACACCTTCATATTCTAAATTAATCATTGTTCTCTCTGGCTTAGGACTCTCATCTAAGGCTTCTTCAAAAAACACCTTTGGACTTTCTCCTTCAAAATCAACTTCTTTTCTAAAGTCTAAAAACTCATAATTAATAAAAGTCTCAACTGTTCTTATTTGATTCTTTATATTTTTATACATATATGAGCTATAAAACCCAATTATACCTATATACGATATAAAAAATATAACTATTAATTTCTTATAATTTCTACTTAATTCTTCTGAAATATATTTCATACTCCCCCTTTCATCTACTTTTCTTCATGTTTTAATACATAACCAAATCCTCTCACTGTTTTTATATATTTTTTATTTTTTGTTTCTATTTTTTTTCTAAGAGAATTAATATATACATCTATTATTTTTATATCTCCTTCAAAATCCCAGCCCCATATTTCTTCTATTATTTTTTCTCTAGATAAAACTATCTCTTTATTTAAAATAAAATTATAAATTAAATTATATTCTGTCTTTGTTAATTTTATTTCCTTATCATTTAAATATAAAATCTTCTGCTCGCTATCTATTTTTAATTCCTCGTATTTAATAAAATTATCTGAATAAAAATTCTTTTTATTTCTAAATATTACCCTCATTCTTGCAAATAACTCTTGCATATTAAATGGTTTTGTTAAATAATCATCTGCTCCCATATCTAAAAGCTCTACCTTATTTAATATTTGATCCTTTGCTGTTAATACTATTATTGGAATATCTGAAGTTTCTCTTATTTTTTTACAAACCTCTTCCCCTGAATATTTTGGCAACATTAAATCCAAAAGAATTAAATCAAAACTTCCTGATTTAAATTTTTCAAGACCAATCTTTCCATCTGAAGCCTCGTGAACTAAATATTTTTCATGCATTAATTCCATTTTTAATAATTTTCTTATTTTATCATTATCTTCAATTATAAGTACCCTTTTCATATACTACTCCTTTAAATTAAATATAATAAATATTATAACATTATTCTTAAGATTTAATTAATTTTTATTAATTTTTTATTTTTAATCTAATTTTAATTTTTATAGACTAATATTAAGTTAAATTAAAAAAGGAAGGTGATTTATGATATTAATAATTCTAATTATAATGGCAATTGCAAGATAATATTTTATAAAAAGGATGTGAAACTTTGAGAATTAATTACAAAAAACAAATAATTAAAATTACATTTATATATTTAGCTGTATTTATACCCCTGTTATTTTTTAGATTTCCTGATATTAGAAATGAAATTAAATATTTAGTTATTACAAAGGAATCTCTAAATAATAATTTGTTCATATTAAAATATTTAGGAAATCTTTATCCAGATAAACCTCCATTTTATTTTTGGATACTTAAAATAATAGATGTTTATTTTCCAAAATATTTTTTTGAACTGGGAATATTAATAGGAAGTATTATTCCTTCTTATATTATATCAATACTTAGCTATAAATTCTTATTAAAATTTAAAAATAAATATAGATATATGGAAAAATTAAGTTTTACCATAATTTTAGGATTAATAGCCTGTCCTCTTTTCATAGGAGGAACCAATGTACTTAGAATGGATATGCTTATGTACTTATTTATCTTTTCTAGTATTTATTTATTTTTTAATATTTACTATAATTTTAAAAAAATAAATTTTATTAATCTATTTTTTATGTATTCTTTTATTTTTCTTGGACTTTTTACTAAGGGAATAGTTGGTATAGTTGCACCATTATCTACAATTATTGTTTTTCTTTTCCTTAACAAGGATCTTAAATTTTTAAAAAAAATATATTTTATTCAAGGAATAATATTTGTATTTTCTTATATTAGTTTGTGGTTTATTAATATTTATTTTTGTGAAAATGGATCTAATTATATAAAACTTTTATTAGGTCAAGAAACTTTAGGAAGAATAACTAAAGCTAAAACTCATGTAAGACCGATCTATTATTATTTAAAAACTTTACCTTTAATATCTCTTCCTTATGGTCTAATAATTTTCTTTACATTATTTCACTATATAAGAAATATTAAATATTTTAAAAAATGGGAAGAACTAGAAAAAATATTTTTCTCTATGTCAGTTCCTTTATTTATATTACTTTCTATTGCAAGTGGTAAACTAGTTATTTATCTTCTTCCTACTTTATACGGATTTACAGGGCTGATAGTTTTATATTTTTTAAAATTTAAAGAAATATCTTTTAATAAAACCTTGAACAAAGGAGCATATATAATTCTTTTTATAATCTTTATTGTTTCTATAAATGGAAACTACTACAGTAAAAATTATACTTTAAAACCTTTATTAAAAAAGATTGAAGCTATAAACAAAGATAAAATATATGCCTATAGATTTAATGATTTCAAAAATACAAAATATATGATAGATAAGAATATTATTACAATTTCAACTAGTAAAGATGAAAATATTTCAAAAAATAATTATATTATTACAAAGGCAAATAAAGCAAAAGAAATTTCTAATGATTTTGAAAATATATCATTAGTATCAAAAAATAAGAATTATTATTTATATAAAATTTAATATACAAAGGGGAGATAAAATGAAAAGAATATCAGTAATAGCACCAGTTTATAACGAAAAGGATAATATTGTTAAATTCATCAATAAAGTTGAAAAGGCTTTAAAAAAAGGCTTTTCTTCCTATGAAATTATTTTAGTAAATGATGGAAGTACAGATGGAAGTACCAAAATATTAAATGAAGCTGCTATTTCAAATGCTCATGTTAAGGTTCTTAATTTTTCTAAAAATAACGGACAAACTGCAGCTCTTGATGCTGGCTTTAAAAAGGCAACTGGAGATTTAATAGTAACTATGGATTCAGATTTACAAACAAATCCTGATGATATTTATATACTTTTAAAATATATAGATAGATATGATATGGTAAACGGTTGTAGAAAAACTAGGGAAGACGGATTAAAAAGAAAAATTTCTTCTACTGTTGCTAATAAAATTAGAAATTTTATTACAAGAGATGATATTAAAGATACTGGATGTCCTTTAAAACTTTTTAAAAAGAAAGTTATTGAAAGTTTCTATTTATATGAAGGAATGCATAGATTCTTACCTACTTTAGCTAAAATAAATGGATTTAAAGTAATTGAAGTTCCAGTTAGACATTATGATAGAGAGTTTGGAACATCTAAATACGGAGTTTTTAATCGTTTGTTTAAAAGTTTAAAGGATGCCTTTGCTGTAAGATGGATGAAAAAAAGACATTTACATTATTCATTTGAAAGAAAGGAGATATAATGACTTTAAATTTTTGGATGATAGTAGGCTTTATTGGACAAACTTTTTTTTCTATGAGATTTTTAGTTCAATGGGTTGCTAGTGAAAAAGCTGGGAAAAGTGTTATTCCTTTCTCATTTTGGATATTTAGTTTGTTTGGAAGTAGTCTTTTATTATCCTATGCAATATATAGAAGAGATCCTGTATTTATTTTAGGACAAACTCCTAATCTATTTATCTATTCTAGAAATATCTACTTAATACAAAAGGAGCGTGCTAATTAATGAAAATACTTGTAACTGGAGGAGCTGGATTTATAGGCTCTCATCTTTGTGAAAAATTATTATCCCTTGGGCATTCTATCATAAATGTTGATAATTTTCATAATTTCTATTCAAAGGACATTAAAATCAATAATGTTTTAGAAAGTACAAATAATATAGACTACATAAATAAAATTAAAGAGATAAAGGAATTAACAAAAATAGTTAACTCTAATAATTATAAACTATACTTTAATGATATTAGAGATTTTCAAAGTCTAGATAATATTTTTTATTCTGAAAAACCTGAGTTCATAATAAATTTAGCTGGTCTTGCAGGAGTTAGACCATCAATTGAAACTCCTCTAATTTATGAGGAAGTCAATATAAAAGGAAGTATGAACTTACTTGAACTTTGTAAGAAATATAAAATATCTAAATTTATTCAAGCTTCATCTTCTTCAGTATATGGAAATAATATAAAGGTTCCCTTTGAAGAAACAGATACTGTTGATAATGCAATCTCTCCCTATGCTTTTACTAAAAAAGCTTGTGAAGTAATGGGACATGTATATCATAAACTTTATAATATTAATATGTTCCAACTTAGATTTTTCACTGTATATGGAGAAAGACAAAGACCTGATTTAGCAATCCATAAATTCATTAATTTAATATCAAAAGATAAAGAAATTGAAATATTTGGAGATGGATCAACATATAGAGACTATACATACATTCATGATATTATATACGGAATATTAAAATCTATTGACTATTTAAATTCTCATAATAATATTTATGAAATCTTAAATCTTGGTAGTTCTAAACCTATTTCTTTAAAAGAAATGCTTATGACAATTGAAAAGGTTTTAAATAAAAAAGCTAAAGTTAAATATCTTCCCATGCAAGCTGGAGATGTTGATAAAACCTATGCAAATATTAATAAAGCAAGCACTCTTATAGGATATAAACCTAGTATAACTTTTGAAGAAGGAATAAAAAATTTCGTTAAATGGTATAAAGGAGGGTTAGTTTAGTGAATATTACAGTAATTGGTACAGGATATGTTGGATTGGTTCAGGGTGTTATAATGGCTGATTTTGGGCATAATGTTACCTGTGTAGATATAGATATTGATAAAATCAGCAGCTTGAAAAAAGGTGAAATTCCAATATATGAACCTTCTTTAAAAGAACTTCTTCATAAAAATATATTAAGAAAAAATATAAAATTTACAACTGATATAAAAGAAGCAATAGATGAAAGTGATGTTATTTTTATTGCTGTTGGTACACCTCCTGCAATGGATGGATCTGCTGATTTAAAATATGTCCTTAATGTGGCTAGTGAAATTGGTGAAAATTTAAAAAAATACACAGTTATAGTTAATAAATCAACTGTTCCCATAGGAACTGGAAAATTAGTTAAAGAAAAAATAAGAAAAAAATTAAATGAAAGAAATACTAACCTAGACTTTGATATAATTTCAAATCCTGAATTTTTAAGGGAAGGTAAGGCTGTTGAAGATTGTATTAAGCCAGATAGAGTTGTTATCGGTTATGATTCTAAAAAAGCTTTAGATATAATGAAAAAATTATATAAAAAATTAGAAGAAAAAAACATCCCTTTTATTTTTACAAATTTAGAAACTTCTGAAATGATAAAATATGCTTCCAATGCTTTTTTAGCTGTTAAAATATCATACATTAATGAAATTGCTCTTTTAGCTGAAAAAGTGGGAGCTAATACTGAAGAAATTGCAAGGGCTATGGGAATTGATAATAGAATATCTCCTAAATTTCTAAACTGTGGTCCTGGATATGGGGGATCTTGTTTTCCTAAGGACACTGAAGCCTTAGTAAAAATTGGTAAAAATTATCATGAAGAAATGTCTGTTGTAAATGCAGCTATCTATGCTAATAAAAAACAAAAAATTAAAATTGTTGAAAAAATAAACAATGAAATGAAAGATATAAAAAACAAAACTATTGGAATATTAGGACTTTCTTTTAAACCTAATACTGATGATGTAAGAGATGCTCCTAGTCTAGATATTATAAAAGAACTTATAGCTAGAGGAGCTAAGATTAAAGCTTATTGTCCTAAAGGAATAAAAGAAGCTAAATGGAGATTAAATAATTTTAATAAAAATATTACCTATTGTAAAAATGAATATGAAGTATCTATTGATTGTGATTCAATAGTTTTAGTAACTGAATGGTCTCAATTTAAAGATTTAAACTTAGAAAAAATTAAAAATAAAATGAAAAATAATTTTTATTTTGATTTAAGAAATCTTCATAGCAAAAATCCCCTAGCTAGAAAACTTTTCAAATATTTTCCAATCGGAATGTAAAAAAGTCCCATTAGTATCTAATGGGACTTTCATCATTATTATTATATTTATCGTAAATTCTTAAAACTAAACCTACAAAAAACAGCGGAAATAAGAATATAATTGTAAGCCATTTTATTAAACGAGTTGATTTTTGATTAACAAATTGCATAATAACCTCCTACAAATCTTAGTTTTCTGCTTTAACTTTTCTAATCATATCTAAAACTTCCATTTTTACATCTGTTTTAACTCTAACAGTTGAGTTAGGGTTTGCAAATAAAGTTTCTGATTCATGTCCACGTTTGTCAATTAGAATCATTTTAGGTAATTCAAACTTTATAGCCTCTGTATTTGGAGTAACAACCTCTAAATTATCACCTGTTTCAATTCTATTTCTAATAGCTAAAACATATTCAGTATCAGATACTTTTTCTATAACCTTTGCTACTAATTGATGTGTTTGGCTATAAGAATTTCTATCATTATAGTTTTGTCCATCTACTCCTGGTTTTCCAAAATAGAACCCTTTAGTATATAATCTATGAGATGTTGATTCTAATTCTCTTAACCATTTCTCATCAAAAGCAAATTCTCCAGCATAATATTTGTCAACTGCTTCTCTATATGCTTTTACTACATTAGCTACATAATAGATTCCCTTCATTCTTCCTTCAATTTTTAAAGAATCTACTCCTGCATCTAAAATTTGATCTATCATATCTATTGTACATAAATCCTTTGAACTAAAGATAAATGTTCCATGCTCATCTTCAAAAACTGGCATATATTGACCTGGTCTTTTTTCTTCCATTAGAGAATATCTCCATCTGCAAGGCTGAGCACAATCTCCACGATTTGCATCTCTTCCAGTAAGATAATTACTAAGTAAACATCTTCCAGAAATAGACATACACATAGCACCATGAATAAATACTTCTAATTCTATATCAGGAACTTTAGCTCTAATTTCTTTAATATTTTCTAAAGAAATTTCTCTAGCAAGAACAACTCTCTTTGCTCCCATATCTTTCCAAATTTTTACAGAACGCCAGTTTGTATTACTAGCTTGAGTACTTACACTAATTGGAATATTAGAATTTTCTTTAACTATTTGGAATACTCCTAAATCAGCTACAATAACTCCATCTACTCCTATTTTATCTAAAAATCTAACATATTCAGGAAG
The DNA here is from genome assembly GCA_030673965.1 of Fusobacterium sp. JB019. Taxonomy (NCBI): domain Bacteria; kingdom Fusobacteriati; phylum Fusobacteriota; class Fusobacteriia; order Fusobacteriales; family Fusobacteriaceae; genus Fusobacterium; species Fusobacterium sp. JB019. The sequence goes on from JAUTCN010000002.1 coordinate 325,334, forward strand.
AATGTCTAAATCTTCGTTATGTGGTATTATGTTTAATGTTACATAAACTTTTTTTCCAAGACTATGTGCATAATTTGCAGTTTTTTCTAATTCTTCATCTGAAAAGTTATGACTTCCAGCTCTTAGGTTAAATATTTTTCCCCCAAGAAATACAGCATCAGCTCCATAATGAAATGCCATCTCCATTTTTTCATAGTTTCCTGCTGGTGCTAATAATTCTACTTTTTTCATTTAATAATTCCTTTCTTATCTTTTTTATACTTATAATTTTAGTCAATTGCAGTTGTAAAATCTCCAAATTTTGTAATTTCATTAAAGAATTTCAATTTAACTGTTCCAACTGGTCCATTTCTTTGCTTACCAATTATTACTTCTGTTATTCCTTTTTCTTCAGAATTCTCATTATAATAATCATCTCTATATAGGAAAACAACCATATCCGCATCCTGCTCAATGGCTCCAGATTCTCTTAAATCTGAAAGCATAGGTCTTCTGTCTGCTCTTTGCTCAGGAGCTCTAGATAACTGTGATAAAGCTATAATCGGAACATCTAATTCCCTTGCTATTCCTTTTAAGGATCTTGAAATTTCAGAAATTTCCTGTTGCCTATTTTCTCCCTTTCCTGTTCCTTTTATAAGTTGAAGATAGTCAACTATTATAACATCAAGCTGTCCTGCTATTTTTAATTTTCTTGCTATTGATCTTATTTCCAAAACATTTACATTTGGAGTATCTGCAATATTAATATTTGAGTTTGATATCTGTCCACAAGCAATACCAATATTTCCCCATTCTTTATCAAGTAAGAATCCATTTCTTATCTTTTGTAATCCAATTCCAGATTGCATAGAAATAAGTCTTTGAAGTAACTGAGAACTAGACATCTCCAGACTAAATAATAATATTCCCTTTTTCTCATGAGTTGCCATATTAAGGGCCATGTTAAGAGCTAAGGCTGTTTTTCCCATTGCTGGTCTTGCCGCTACTATTACTAGATCTGAAGGATGGAATCCACTTGTTTTATCATCAAAAGATTTAAATCCTGAAGATATTCCCGTAGTCATTCCTTTATTATTCATAACTTTTTCTAATCTTTTTATCTCATCTGAAATAGCCTGTCTCATATCAACTAAGTCTTTAGAATCCTTTGTTTCAGCTATCTTAAATATTAAACTTTCAGCTTTATCTAATATAACATCAACATCTTCATATCCTTCATATGACATTTCAACTATTTTAGTTCCTGCAGTTCCTAATTTTCTTAAAAGAGATTTTTCTTTAACAATAGCTGCATAAGAAAGAATATTTGCTGCGGTTGGAACTTCTTCTAAAATATCATAGAATATAGATTCTCCACCTATCTCATCAAATTTATTCATTTTCTTAAGTCTATTCATTACAAGTAATGGATCAATACTTTCTTGATTTCCATAACATTCAGCCATAGCATCAAATATATATCTATGTCCCACTTTATAAAAATCTTGGCTTGAAATAACTGCTGCTACTTCCCCGTAAATATCAGGCCTTAGAAATATACCTCCAAGTACTGCTCTTTCTGATTCCAAACTGCTTGGAACCGACTTTAATTTATCTAATTTTTCCATATTTTATCCTTTTGTTACTATAGTTATTTCAGCCTTTACATCTTTATGTAATTTTACTGTTACCTTGTGTTCCCCTGTACTTTTAATATTTCCATCTATTTTTTTTCTATCAATTTTTTTACCAAATTTCTTTTCAATTTCTGCAGAAATTTCTTTATTTGTAATTGCTCCAAATAATTTACCATTATTTCCAACTTTTACTTCTAAAACTAATTTTTCTTTTTCTAATAAATCTTTTACTTCTATAGCTTTTTGTTTTTCTGCTTCATCTCTTTTTGCTGCTTTTTTCTTATCATTTTCTATTTTCTTTAATGCCTCATCAGTGGCTAGGATTCCTTTGTTGTTCTTAAGAATAAAGTTCTTAGCATAACCTTCAGAAACTGATACTAATTCTCCTTTTCTTCCTTGTCCTGCTACGTCCTGTGTAAGTATTACTTTTATTTTTGCCATTTCTCTTCCTCCATTATTCTTTTGTTATTTATTTTCTTTATTATTTTCTACACCTATTTTAATTTTTATTATTCTAAAACTATATAATCCACCTAAAACAAAAGCTGTATTAGGGAAATAAAATACTACCACTATTGAAAGTATATGTTTTAAAATATCAAATCTAATTTTATTTCCTATAAGATTATATAATATTTTAGCTGCATATACAATATAAGTTATTTTTGTAATAATTAAAATATTTTTTAATAGTATACTATCTACATTAAAATACTTGTTTGCTAAAAATGGAATTATATAAAATATAACCCAAATATAAGACATATGCCAGCTTTTATAAAACTTTCTTCCTCTTGCTAAATATGTTAAATAAGTCATAAGTCCTGAATAAGAGAATATAAGAAAATATCTATAATCTTTTATAAATTTAAAAGCTAATTTTAAATCACTTTCTGACATTCCATAATTATTAATATACATATCTTCTATTAATTTTTTTATAGATTCAATATCTCCAGCAAGAAATCTCATACATATAACTACTAAAATTGTTGAGATTATTGATGTTATTATTATTCTATCAAAAATTTTAAAATGATAATTTTTAAATTTTACATATTTGAATATATAAAATATCATTTCTATTGCTAGAAACACAGATATATATAATAACACATTTTGATAACTAATTGCAGCTGTTCCTGCTAATATTACTATATTTGTAAGAATATGCTCTTTTAAAGTAAAGTCTGCTCCGTTTTTTAATTTATAGTTTGGTAACATAAATCCTGTAATTGGAACTATCATTACTAAATTATATAAAACAATTGAAATCAAACTATACTTTATCATTTTTTTATTCATCTAATTATTCTCCCTTTGAAAAGAAATCAACTACTCTAGAAAGTGTTTCATCCTCTTCTACTTCTATTTCATCTTTTTCTTCTGTAACTATATATTTCATTCTTATTTTTGATTTTGTCATTTCTTGAACTAAATCTTGTAAAGGAATATTATAATGTTCAGTTTCTAACTGATCCTTTGCAAATAAACTGTCCCCTAAACTTATATATAAATATCCTTCATCTACCTTAACAGGTTTTGCAGTTATTAGAAATGCACCATAAGGAGGTTTCTTAGATCTTGCTTTATCAACAATTTCATTCCACATAGATTTTACATCTTCTATCTTAACATTTACTTCTTCATGACTGTGAGAAGTCTCCCCTGCTTCTACTTCTTTATATATAACCTTTTCTCTAATTATTTCTTTTACTGGTTCTTTACTGCTAGTTGCAACTGTATCTTTTTTTAATAAATTATTAAGAACAACATAACCAAGTAATCTTTTATCTTCTTCATATTTAAATTTATTCAAAGAATCATATACCTTTCCAATAATAGCTAGTCCCTCTTCAACTTCTATTTCACCCTTAGTTAAAGAATCTTTTATATATCTTGCAAAATCTTTGAAGAATTTTTCAATATCAATTGACTCTTCCCATAGATTATCAAGAAAACTAACTCCATTTACCATTGACTTTGATTTTACCTTTTCATAAAAATCCTTTAAAAGACTCTTTGATGTTGCTCCAATAATTCTACTTGTTTTTTCTTCTGTTATTTCACTACCTAAACAAGAAACTATAACTCTTTCTAATACTGATATGGCATCTCTCATACTTCCACCAGATATATCATAGATAAGTTCTAAACTTCCTTCGTCTATTGTTACATTTTCAGCCTCACATATTTCTTTTAATTTATCCTTTGATTCTTTTAAAGATAAAATCTGAAAATCATATCTTTGACATCTTGAAATAATTGTAGGTAATATTTTATCTGGCTCAGTAGTTGCTAAAATAAATATTACATGTACTGGAGGTTCTTCCAATGTTTTTAAAAGAGCATTGAAAGCCTCTTTTGTTAACATATGAACCTCGTCTATTATGTATATTTTTTTTCTACCCTTACTAGGCTGATAATTTATTTTTTCTTTTAAATCTCTTATTTCGTCAATACCTCTATTTGAAGCAGCATCAATTTCTATTAAATCAATAAAGCTTCCATTGTCTATCGCTTTACAATTTTCACATTCATTACAAGGAACGCTACTAATTCCATTATTTATGCAATTTACTCCCTTTGCAATAAGTCTTGCACATGTTGTTTTTCCTATTCCCCTTGGTCCACAAAAAAGATAAGCTTGGGACATTCTTCCATTATCTAAAGAATTTTTTAAAGTTCTTATTATATCAGCTTCCCCTGCTATTTCTTCAAAGTTTTTAGGCCTATATTTTCTATATAGCGTTGTTTGCACAATAGCCCCCTTCATAAATAGAATTAGAATTAATCTAACTCATAATTTCCCATTTTTGTTCTAAGTGTATTTCTAGTAATTCCAAGTATCTCAGCAGTCTCAACCCTTTTTCCATTAGTTATTTCTAAAACTTGTCTAATAAGTTCTTTTTCAACTTTAGAAATTATATGAGTATAATAAGCAGTTTTTCCATTTGATTTATAGGCGTTTATTTCCCCTTCTATCCAATCTCCAAGAATCCAATTTTGAATATCTCCCTTTCTTTTAATAGGTTTATTTCCTAAAACATTACTTGGTAAATCTTCAATTAAAATTGATGTTCCTCTGCATAATGCTACAGCTGATTTTATTGCATTTTTTAATTCATTTACATTTCCTGGCCAATCATATCTCATGATTTTTTTCATAGCAGGTTTACTTACCCCTCTAACTGTCTTATGAAGTTCACCATTACAGTCAGCCAAATATTTATCTATTATGAATGGAATATCATCCTTTCTTTCTCTTAATGGTGGAATATTAATTTCTAAAACTCTTAATTTTAAATATAATTCTTCTATAAAGTCTCCATTAGCTATTGCTTCTTCTAAATTTGCACTTGTAGTAGCAATTATTCTAATATCTGTTTTGATTGGATCTGCTCCACCCATTCTAAAAAACTCTTTTTCTTGTAATAAATAAAGAAGTTTTGATTGAATATCTAAATTTAAGAACTCAATATTTCCTAAATGTAATGTTCCACTATTTGCTTTTTCTAAGTCTCCAGCTTGTGAGAATATAGCTCCTTCAAAGGCTCCTTTTTCATATCCAAATAATCTTCTTTCTAATAAAGAATTTTGAAATGATGTACAGTTAATACTTATAAATGGTTTTTTAGATGCATCACTAAATTGGTGAATAGCATTTGCTACACTTCTTTTCCCTGTTCCCTTTTCTCCTACTACTAAAACTGGAACTTTGTTAATAGCAACTTTTCCTATTTTTTTATAAACTTCAACTATTTCCTTAGTTTGTCCTATAAGTTTATCCCCTGTATTTTTATTTTTATCAACTCTTTCAGCTAATAATTTATGATCCTTTACAGATTTTTCAATGATTTTAATAACTTCTTCACTAGATATTGGCTTTAAAATATAATCATAGGCTCCTGCTCTTATACTTCCTGCTACAACTTTTAAGTTTGAACTTTGACCAAGTATTATTATAACAGCTTTCCTTTGAAACTCTTCAACTTTTTTTATAATATTTATTAAAGTATCTGATGGTAATTGCATTTCTTCAATTAATATACATTCATATTTCTTTTCCTTCACTGTCTCCATAAACTCTGTCACATTGTTAATTACTTTTAATTCATTATCAATATTATTTTCTAGTTTTTCTCTTAATTCATCTTCCAATCTAAAACCTAATAATCTCACTTTTTCCCCCTTGTGTTTTACATTCCTTTTAATTTAAAAGAATACTCTAATATTACTTTACCTTTTATTCTTTGGCCTCTTTTGCTTAGATAGATTTTCCAAGTTCTTCCTATAGTTTCTATTGCTGTATTTATTTCAGGAACTCCACTTCCCTTTTCCATAGATAAACTGATAACTCTACCATTTGCATCAATGTCCATTTTTACCTTGACTGTTCCTTGCATTCCTGCAAGTTCTGCTTTTTCTGGATAAATTGGTTCTTTATTTAATTTATCCCATTTAGCTATAATTTCTGCATCTTCAACTCCTAATTTATATCCACTAGGTAATCCTTCTACTTTTCCTTCCTTTACTTCTATATTTCCACTTCCATCTTTATTTTTAATCTCTAAAGCTTCATCCTTTGTTTCAGAAACAATTTTATCAATTATTTTAGAATCATTGAATATGGAACTATTTTTATTTACTCCATCACTATCTTCTCTTTCTAACTTAACTTGTTCCTTATAATTTTTCTCATCAGATTTTACAGAGTTTAATTTTTTATTAATAGCAGATTTTTTAGAAGTTAATACATCTAAAGAAGGAGTTTTTAAAGATTTTGAAATTTTCATAAGACTTAGATTTTTTTCTCTTTTTATTCTTTTTCTTTCCTCTATTAAATCTTGTTTAGTTGTATCTAAGGTTTCTCTTTTCTCAGCTTTTTTCTTATTTGGTATCGCTTTCTTTTTAGCTTTAGATGTATATTTTTGTTTTTCTAGTGCAACTAGTCCAACTTTTAATTTTTTATCCTTTACATCCTCTACTTTATCTAACCCTGGAATACAGATAAGAATTATTAAATTTATAACAATAGCCAAAGAAAATGAAACCGCATCTCTTTTTTGTATTTTCATAAATTATCTCCTATTTTAATACTGTATCAATATCTAATTCCTCTGCTCCAGCCTCTTTGGAAATTGTCATAATCTCAACAATAAATCCATAGTCTATAGATTTATCTCCACTAATAATTACATTTTTAGTTTCTGATTTTTCTAATACTTTTGCTAATTTTCCTTTAAGATTTCCTTTTTTAACTAATATTTTTTTCTTTTCTTTTCCATCTTTATATTTTAAATAAATAGTTTTCTTTCCAGTAATACTTACTTGCAATTGTTCTACAGTTTTCAATTCCCTAATTGTTGATTTAGGAAGTTCTATTTTTATCCCTGTATCCACATCTTCAAATGTTGTAGCCACTAAAAAGAATATAATAAGTAAGAAAACCACATCTATAAGAGGAGTTAATTCTAAAACGATATTTTTATTATTACGTCTTCTGAAATTTTGAAATTTCATTTTACTTACCTCCTAAAATAGTTTATTACCTCAACGCTTCCCTTTTCCATATCATTTACAATATCATCTATTTTTTTATTATAATAATTATAAATAATAAGAGCTGGTATAGCTACAAATAATCCTCCTGCAGTTGTAAATAATGCTTCTGAAATTCCCTCTGCTAATATAGAAGCATCCCCTGTTCCATGAATTGCTACAGCTTGGAAAGCTTTGATCATTCCAGTAACTGTACCTAATAATCCAATAAGAGGTGTTACATGGGCTACCATTGAAAGTATCCACATATTTTTTTCTAAACGAGGAATTTGTGCTAAAGCTTGCTCTCTTGCTTTTTCCTCTAAAACAACAATACTTTTTGTATCCTTATGACATGATCTAAATATTTCTTTAAGAACCTTACCAGTTGAACATCTAGTTTTTTCCAAATATCCAATGGCACCTTTTAAATTCCCATCTTCTAAATATTTTTCTATCTCATCTCTTAAATCATCAAATCTTCTTTTTTCTGCTACTTTAAAGTATATAAACCTTTCAATTATTACTCCTGTTCCTAGTACAGACATTAAAACTATAAAATACATTAATGCCCCACCATTTTCTATCCAATACATATTTCCTCCTAATAATCTATAAAGCTACTCCTATAGCAACTATTCCAAGTACACCTAATAAGATTTTCATAAAAGAAGAATCTTTTTCAACTTCTCCAGATAATTCTTTTTGTAAGTCATTATCTTTCCCTAAAACTTCTTGCTTCTCATTTTTCATATTTTTATCAGAAATTCTAGCTCTCATTCCCTCTACATTTTCCTTTTCTAGTTTAACTCCACTATCTTTAATTTCCCTCGTTTCAATAGTTTCCTTATTAACTCCTGTAACCTGTTTATCAAGAACTACATTGTCTGCGGCAAATAAACCTGCACTACAACTTAACATCATTATTACTAACATTTTTTTCATCTGTAATCTCCTCCTTAGCTTTAATTAAAAATTGTTCGTATTTTTTTGCAGTTTCTTTATTTAATCCCATAAGCTCATTATAATATTTATCTGACTTAATTTTATCTTCCTTACGTAAATTTAAAATTAATAACTTCTCAACTAAATATTCTAAATAAGAATCAGCTTTTGGATCTTTATACACTTCCTCATAAGCCTTTATTGCTTTATCAATATTACCTTTGATTTCATAAATTTCACAGATGTTTATTTTTGAAAGAATTACATATTTACTCTTAGGATATACAACAATTACTTTTGTAAAACCTTGTAAAGCATCATCATATTTTTTATCATTTTTATCTAAGTAAGCTATTCTAAATGTTGCTAAATCCTTATACAAACTAGCATTTAATTTTAAAGTCTCACCAAAATATCTTCTTGCTTCTTTATTATCTTTTATTTCATAACTATATTCTCCTAAATTTTTAAGAGCATAATCCTTATAGAAATCATTTTCAAGCAGAGTTTTTTCTTCTTTTAATGCTTCATTTATCATTTCTTTTTTTCTATAGTAATGAGAAAGATAATAACTTTTTTTATATTTATCATTTAATTTATTTATCCAATTTTTTCCTAAATCAATATTCCCCTTTAGAATATATATATCTAGAATTTTTTCTATTATTTTATCCTTTTCTAAAACGTCTGTTTCCTTTTCATATAAAGAGGTATATTCCTTGATTGCTCCATCATAATTTTTAAGTTTTGATAAATGCTTACCTCTTTCTAAAAGTACAGCTTTTAAATATATTGAATCTGGATAGTCTTTTAAAAACTTAGAACTTTCACTTAAATATTTTTCCTCTTCATTTAAATTTAAATAACAATTTATAGACCAGTATTCAGCTAGTTCCTTGTATCCTTTTATATCTTTAGAATTGATTATTTCTCTAAATAATTCTAAAGCTTTCTTATAATTCTTCTCAGTATAATATGAATCAGCTATTTGATATTTTGAATATGAATAGAATTTAGCATCCTTTCCTAAAATCTCATAATATTTTCTAGCATTATTATAATCTTCTAATCTATAATAGCTTATTGCAATCCTATTTAAAACTTCTAAACTTGAATAGTGATTATTTTCATCTAAATAAAGTTTCCCTTCTTTTATAGTATCTTCATATTTTTCCCACAAGAAATAGTTCTTTATAATATTAAACTTAGTTTTTTCTAAAAGAAGATTGTTTGTAGTTTTATCTAAAAGACTTTTTAACAACTTATCTGCATCTTCATAATTTCCTATTCCTATATAAGCTATCCCTTTTAAATATATATTGTCATCTGTTTTTTCTTGACTATCTAAATATTTAATTGTAACTGCATATTTTTTTTGATTTATTAAAAGATCTATTAATTTACCTCTTATCTCTTTATCATCATGATCTTTTAGATAAGTTACATATATTTTTTCAGCTGATATTAAATCATCTTTTTCTATTTCATAATCTGCAACAGCTAAATATATTTCCCTTCTATATTCTTCATCATCTTTATACAAAGTTTTATAATCTTCAAATAATTTTTCAACTAATTCCTTATCTTCTAACTCAGAAGATATAAGTATATATTTACTTATATTTTTAGCAGTTGGATAATCTTTATATATTTCTTTTATATAATGAAAAGCCTTATCATAATCTTTTAATTCATAGGCAGCATTTGATAAAACTAATCTAAGATCATTATATTTTTCACTATCTGAAACATAATCTTCTAAATACTTTTCATAATTTATAACAGCTTCATAATCTTTATTTTTATCTAAAGATAAAATAATATAGTATCTATTATTTAAGGTATAAGATCTCCCTCTTATCTTACTAAACTCTGTAATCGCCTTTGAATAATCTCCTATTTTATAAAGAGCATATGCATAGTTATATGCACTTTCATTATCTTTTCTTCCATTAATCTTCTCATAATACTCTATACCTTTTTTAAATTGTTCTCTTAGAACAAAATAATTACCTATAACCTTTGCCCCTTGATTTCTTAAATAGGTATTACTGATAGTTTCATATAATTTGAAAGCTTCTATAACTTCACCACTGTTAAGATATATTTCTATTAAAGAAACTTTTCCTTTTTCAGTATAAAGATAACCAGGAGCATTATCTGCAAGATAAGTAAAATGTTTTATTGCAGCTTCTGTATTATTTTCTTTATAACTAATAGTACCTTCTATGTATTTAGCTAACACTAAATTTTCTGGTTTTTTCTTATGCTTAAACTTATAATACTGGTTAACATAAGCAGAAGCTTCTCTATATTCTTTTATATTAACATAAGCTAGAGAAACATATAAAAAACAATCTTCATAGTTTTTACCCTTTAATGAGATTGCCTTTTCAAATTCTTTTATAGCAGATATATTATTTTCATTATCAACTAATAATATTCCTGTTCTAAATAATGCTTCTTCATAACTTTTTTTTCTTTTCTTTAATAATTCTTCGTAATAATTTGATTTTTGCACATTACCATATAATTTATTTATTCTATATAAATATGAATAAACTTCCATTCTTTCGCTTCTACCAGGTTTATAATTTTCCAAAAAGTTTTCAAAGGAATTACTTGCCTTTGAATAATCTTTATTTAAATACTGTACCTTACATATTCTTAAAGCTAAATCTTTATTATATTTTGACTCTGGATATTCTGTAATAAATTCTTTAGATTTAATAACTGCTCTATTATATTCTCCTCTTGAATACAAATTGTTTAGACTAGTTAAATCTTCTTTCATATCTGCGTAGGCAACATTTGTAACAATGGAAATAATTAAAGCAATCTTCATTAACCTTGTATTCTTCAAATTGATCACTCCTCACAATACAACTTTTTCAGTACTTCCTCCACCTTATCTAAATCTATATCTGTATTTATACAAGGTGAATCCACTATTCTATTAAATATCCCATATACATTTTGAGAAAATGCATCATAAATTCCAGAAATTAAATCCCTTTTGCAAGCTACTGCAATAATAAAATCTGGTCTTTGTTTCCTTAGATATAATCTTGCTAATGTCCCCCCTGTGGCTATCTTCACATCCACATTATATTTTTCTTTAAATTCTAAGAACTTATAAATTTTACATTTTTTACATCTAATACAATTTTCAATATTAGAAGTAATTTTATATTTACAATCATAATTTTGAATACAATGAGGCAGAAGAATTGAAATATTTTTCACATTCTCTTTTTTTAGATTTTTTAAAACTAATTTATTATTATATTTCACAAAATTTACAGCTATATTATTTTTCTTTTTTTGATCATGGATGTATCTTTCACTTAATAAATATGAAATATAATAACCACTATAAATAATCTTATGAAAAAATGTCTTGGTCATTTATTCACCCCACTAGGATTTTTTTTTATACACTAAGATTATATCATAATTTTAGACTATTTTAAACATATAAAAGTTTTACACAAAAAAAATTTGGCACAAAAATGACCAAATTTTTTTCAAAAATCTCATTAATTTTAACGCTTAAAAAACAAATATTTCAATTTTAATATTATTTGTTTATATATCTTTTAATGCTAGAGGCATAACTACATAAATGTAGTCCTCATTATTTTTACTAGTTAATCTAACAGAACTATTTGATTCTTTAAATTCTAAAGTAATAGTATCATCTTTTTCTAAATTTTGTAAAAATTCTAATAAGAATTTTACATTAAGAGATATTTTTAAATCTTCTCCAGAAAAATTAACCTCACTATCTTCATTTATCTTAGCAATGTCATTTACTCCATTAATAACCATTCTATTATCTGAAAATTTAAATATTGCTCCATTTTTAGATTCAACATTATTTTTAACAAAAATTAAAACTCTTTTGAATATTTTTAGTATATCTTCATTTGCAGTTATCATTGTTTTATTATAAAGTGCTCCACTTAATATTCCTTCATAGTTAGGGAAAGATAGCTCTATAATTCTACTAATAATCTCAACCTCACCTAAAGTAAAGTAAATTTTATTATCTCTTTTACTAATGTTTATAATTTCTTCAGAATCATTTTTCAAAAGTTTAGTTATTGCATCAACAGTATTTAAAGGAACACTTACACTTAACTTAGAGTCACTTTCAACTTCTTTCATTAAATAAGTCAAACGATAAGTATCAGTTGATATAAATCTTGCTACTTTATCAGACATATCTATTCTTATACAGTTTATCGATAGGTTGTCTGCACTTTGTGCTGCTGAAAACTTAACTTTTCCAAAAACATTTAATAATTCATTTTCTTTTATAGATAGACATTTTTCAACCTCTTCCATATTTGTATTTGAAATTGTAGGATATTCTTCCACATCCATAATAGCAAATTCTGAAGAAGAATCTTCAGTCTCTATTACTAGAGTCTCCCCATCAGTTTTTAAAGTTACAAATTCATCGGATATTTCTTTTATATATTCATCTATAAGCTGTGGTTGAAAAACCATTCTTCCTTCTTCGAATACTTCACTTTCCATCTTGGTCTTTATTGTAAGTTCTAAATTAGTACCACAGAACAAAAGTTTATTACCCTCTGTCCTCACATAAACACAAGAAAGAATTGGTCTTATTTTATTTTCTCCAATTGCCTTTTCTACGATTCTTAAATTTTTTAAAAATTCACTTCTATTAACTTTTAGAAACATGTATTACCCCCGCTTATTTCATATATAATAATTCTTCTAAATCCTTATTATATTTTTTTCTTAATTTTGTTAATGTTTTTTTCTCTAATTGTCTAACTCTTTCACGAGTTATATTAAATTCATCTCCTATTTCTTCTAGAGTATTAATATCATACCCATCTAGTCCATATCTTCTTTTTAGAATTTCTCTTTCTCTCATTTCTAAAGTATCTAAGATTTCATGAACTCTTTCCTTACCTAGTTTATCTATTATTTTTTCTTCTAAGTTTTTACTGCTACTATTAACTAGTGTATCTTCCAAATAAATATTTTCTCCAACTTCCATATTAAGAGATAAAATTTCTTGGAATTCTTGCATTATATCTTTTACTTTTTTGACCTTAACTCCTAATTCCTTAGCAATTTCTTCTTCTGTTATATAGTTACCATCTTTAACAAAATTTTTCATAATAACTTTATTCACTTTATTAAATAAATCATATTTATATGATGGTATCCTTATTTCTCGGCCTTTATTTATCACAGCTTTAGTTATTGATTGTTTTATCCACCAAACTGCGTAGGTTGAGAATCTATATCCTTTAGATAAATCGAACTTATCAATAGCATGAATAAGTCCTAAATTTCCTTCACTTATTAAATCTATAAAATTCATCCCCTTACTCATGTAATTTTTAGCCACACTAACAACTAATCTTAAATTACATACTATAAGTTGATTCTTTGCTTCTGCATCTCCTGCTTTTGCTTTTGTCAATAAAACTTCTTCTTCTGATTTTTCCAAAATTTTATATCTTCTTATATCTTTTAAGTATAACGATACTAGATCTCTTTCTTCCATAAATCCCCCATTTTAAAATTCTTCTTTTAATTCACGAGACATTAAATACTCAACCATTTCTGTCGCTTTCTTATCCTCATATAAAATTTTATAAACTGCTTCTGTTATTGGCATGCTTACCTTTAGTTTTTGAGCTTTTCCATGAACAGCTTTAACTGTTGGAACACCTTCAGCAACCATTTCCATTTCATCTAATATTTCTTTCAATGTTTTACCCTGTCCAAGTTTTTCTCCAACATGTCTATTTCTACTATGTTTACTTGCACAAGTAACTATTAAATCTCCTATTCCTGATAATCCGTTGAAAGTTTTTGGATTTGCTCCACAAGCCTCCCCGAATCTTATCATCTCTCTAATTCCTCTTGTTATAAGAGCTGCTTTTGTATTATCTCCAAATTTCAAACCATCTGCTATTCCTGCACCTAAAGCTAAGCAATTTTTAACTGCTCCTCCAAGTTCTACTCCTACCATATCTTCATTTACATAAACTCTGAATTTTGGTGAATTAAATATTTCTTGGATTATCTTAGCTTTTTCAAGTCTTCCTGATGCAACAATTGTAGTAGGCATATCATTTGCAACTTCCTCAGCATGAGTTGGTCCTGATAGCACAACTATATTTTTGTGATATTTTCCTAAAATTTCATCTTTAATAACTTCAGATAGTCTCATTTCCGTAGAAATTTCAAGCCCTTTCCCTGTATTAACTATTACCAAATCATCTCTTAGTTGATCTGAAAAAATACTTACTACACTTCTTAAAGCTTGAGAAGGAATTGAAAATATAACTGCCTTAGCATCCTTTAATAAATCTTCTTTTTCATTAGTAATATGGATGTTTTCTGGTAGCTTTACTCCTTTTAATAGCTTGTTTTCTCTTGTTCTTTGCAATTCCTGTGCAACTTCTTTTTTGTACTCCCACATATGAACTTCATAACACTTTTTCCTAGCTAAGGTTAAAGCTAATGCTGTCCCCCAGCTTCCGCAACCAACAACTACTATTTTTTCCATTTGCAACCTCTCTTTATTTAAAAACTATTTTAGACTCTGTCCCATTAAGTAATCTAGAGATATTTGCCTTATGTTTGTATATGACAAATGCTCCTATTATTGTTACTAAAATACAAAGAGCTGCCTTATCCACACCTTCTCTAACAGGTAATATGTAAACCATTATTGGTAAGATTATAGCTCCTGTAATAGATGATAATGAAACGTATCTTGTAAAATAAAGTACTATTAAAAAACCAGCCAATGCAACTAAAACTCCCTTAGGAGATAAAAATAAAAATACTCCTAAACTTGTAGCAACTCCCTTTCCACCTTTAAAGTTTAAAAAGCATGAAAAAGAGTGAGCTAATATTGCAACTAATCCTATAAAGACAACAAAAACTGAACTTGCTCCAGCTTTATATGCAATAAATACAGGTAAATAACCCTTTAAAGCATCTAATACTAAAGTGGCAATCCCATACTTGGCTCCTAAATTTCTATAAGCATTTGTAGCTCCTGAATTTTTACTTCCAACTGTTCTAATATCTATTCCCTTAAATGTTTTCCCAAGCCATACCCCGTTAGGTAGTGACCCTAATAAATAAGCTAATACTACTAAAACTATATTAATAATCATAATTATCTTTCTCCTATCTTAAAAATTTGTTTTTGTTTTTTCTCACTTCCTCTATTATAGCATTTTTCAAGCTTTTTTTCCATTATAAAAAACAGGTGCAATACTTCAAGAGATAGTCAAATTGTATACTAATTATCTACATAAGTCAACTTAAAAACACATTTAAAGGATATTATACTTAATTTTTACACAACTCCCTTTTATTTTTTCTCATTTCCGTGTATAATAGCATGTATAATCTTTAAGAAATAAAAAGGAGAATTTTGTTTTGGATACAAAAGAAACGTTTAAGGTAACACAAATTGAAAAAAATACCTATAGAATTTGGGAGCTTGGAGGGAATTATTTAACTTTGTTACTTGGAAAAAAGAAAGCAATGTTAATTGATACTGGTTTTGGATTTTATAATTCAAAGGAAATTATAGAAAAAATTACAGATTTACCACTTATTGTCGTTAATAGCCATGGTCATCTTGATCATACTGGTGGTAATTATTTATATGATGAGATATATCTTCATCACGATGATCTTAAAACTTATTCCCATTATCAAAAAGAAAAGGGATTAATGATAGATACTATGAAAAAAAGATTTGATAAGTTAAAGAAGGATTATGTTTGGCCTGAAAATTTTAGTAAAGATGAGTATGTTTCTCAAAAAACTAAGAAATTTATCTTTATGAAGGATGTTGAAAAGTTTGATTTAGGAGATAGAATTATAGAATTTACTAAAGTTCCTGGTCATACTCTTGGACAAATGGTTGCCTTTGACTATAATACTGGAATATTATTTTCAAGTGACGCTGTGGCTTCTAATCTTTGGATATATTATGATGAGGGAGTTTCTTTAATTGATTATTGTGAAAACATAGAAAAATTAAAAAAATATCCAATTAAATATATTTTAAGTGGACATCTTGATACTAAATTTCCAAGAAGAATAATAGATGCTCTTCAAGCTACTATTAAAGCTAGAAGCGCTGCTAAGAGTCGTGTATTTATTCATCCAAGAAATAAACATAAAGCTTTATTATTTAAATATAATACTGAAAACATCAAAAACTTTGAGAAAATAGATAAGATTCAAAATATGAACTTAATTTATGCTCCCAGTTTATCAACTGATTAATAAAAAAGGAATCCTAAGGATTCCTTTATTTTTTTTCTATGATTTTACCATTCTCTAAATATATAATTTTATCTGCTATACTTGTATCTGCAAAATCATGAGTTACAAAAATAGCTGTTGTATTTGATTTTTTTATAATACTTTTTAAATGTTCTCTAATATGTTCTTTTAATTCAGTATCTAAATTAGAAAAGGGTTCATCAAGAAGAATTAAATTTGGACTAGGAGCTAGAGACCTAGCTAAAGCTATTCTTTGTTGCTGACCCCCTGATAATTCATGAGGAAATCTTTTACCAAAGCCTTCCATTTCAACTAATTCAAGCATCTCTTTCACTTTTTCTGATTTGTTTTTTTTCTTTAAACCAAATTCAATATTCTTTTCAACTGTCAAATGTGGAAAAAGAGCATAATCTTGAAAAAGCATCCCTATATTTCTTTTTTCTGTGGGAACATTTGTTTTATCATCTATTAAAACTTTATCATCTATTAAAATAGATCCTTTATAAGGTTGCTCAAATCCTGATAAAATTCTTAATAACGTTGATTTTCCACTTCCCGATTTTCCTAAAATAGCTATTATCTCTCCACGTTTAATCTCTAAATTAAAATCCTTCAATATATCTTCTTTATCATATTTAAAATATAAATTATTAATTGAAATATACATTATTTTTCCTTTCTACTAAATATTAAAACAGCAATAGAACACATCCCTATTATTATAAGAGAAGGAATGGAACTTTCTTGAATCATCTCATCATTTGCGTACTGCTGAACTAAAGTTGCTAAAGTATTAAAATTAAAAGGTCTTAATATTAAAGTTAGAGGCAACTCTTTTGTTATCTCTATAAATACCAAAATAAAACTAGAAAAAATTGCTGGTTTTATCATTGGAAGATCCACCTTAAAAAAAGTTCTTGTAATTCCAAATCCAAAAGTTCTAGAAACTTGATGAAACTTAGTACCTATTTTTTTAAAATTAGAGTCTATATTTGAATAAGATACTGCTAAAAATCTAACTAAATAAGCAAATATTAAAATTAAATAACTAGATGATAAGACAAGAGATTTATCTATCCCTAAAGATGTGTAAACTCCTTTTAAATTCTGATCTAAAAATATAAATATAGTCATTACTCCAACTGCTATAACAGCACCTGGAATTGAATATCCCATGTTTACGATTTTAGCTAAAAAAATCATATCTTTTTTTAATCTCATTGTATTTGCTATTATTATGGAAACTGTTACTATTATAAAACAAGCTACTACAGTTATTCCTAAAGAATTTTTAAATACTCCTAAAAGTTCAAAATAATCAAAATGTAAATAACTTAATTTTGTCCAATATAAAAGTTGTAAAATAGGTATTATAAAACTAAATAACAGTATTATCATACAATATGTAAAAACAACAATGCATTTATATCCTTTTAATTTTATTGTTTTTAAAGGTTTGCTCTTAGTTGAAATAGTATATTTTTTATGACCCCTACTTTTACTTTCAATATATAAAATTCCAAAAATAAATATAACTAAAATAGCTGAAAGTTTTAAAGCTGAAGTTAAATCTCCTAAAGATAACCAAGCTCTAAATATTCCTATACTAAAAGTATTTACTCCAAAATAGCTAACTAAACCATAAGCATTTAAAACTTCCATTAGAACTAAACTAACTCCTGATATAATAGCTACCCTAGAAAGAGGTAAAATTACTTTAAAAAATGTTTCTGGAAGAGTCTTCCCTAAAGAACGAGAAGCTTCTATCATATTTTTAGAACTTTTATTAAAATATCCTTTCATAATAATAAATACATAAGGATAAAAAAACAAACTAAATACAATAATAACTCCGTATATATTTAATATGTCTATTCTTAAATTTATTCCTAATTTTGATAAAATTCTAGATATACTTCCTGTAAAAGAAAACATATCTGAATATATATATCCTGCAATATAAGAAGGGATAGTAAGTGGCAAGATAAGACTTATGGAAAATAATCTTCTACAAGGAAATTCATAAACACTTACAAACCAAGCTAGAGAAACTCCTAAAATAGCTGTAATAATAGTAACACCCATTGCTATTATTACAGTATTATATAAATATTCATTTAAAACTGTATTTTTTATATGCTCAAAAATTTCATTAGAGGGTAATAATATACCTTTAAATATTAAAAAAATTGGAGAAATTATAGCTAATGTTAAAACAATAGTCATAGTAGACCAAGAGTCTAAGTTTGACCTTAGACTCTTTAAAAGCTTAACCATTATTTCCAACCAACTTCATCAAATATTTTAACTGCCTTTTCATTATAAACACCTAAATAATTTAAATCTAAGTTATCAGCTTTAAAGTCTCCCCATTTTTTTACTATTTCAGAAGGACTTACCTTTTCATTTACAGGATACTCGTAATTAAGTTCTGCAAAAACTTTTTGTCCTTCTACACTTGTCATATACTCTAAAAATTTTATAGCATTTTCTTTATTCTTTGAATATTTTGTAATTCCTGCTCCACTTGCATTAATATGATTTCCTCTATCTTCTTGATTTAAAAATTTAATTTTTAATGCTTTTCCTACTTTTACTTCATATGGATCTTTTGATGTTAACAATCTTCCCATATAATAAGAATTCATAATTGCTATTTCTCCAACTCCACTAACTACACCCTTTGCTTGATCTCTATCATTTCCTTTTGGAGATCTTGCCATATTTTCAACTATAGATTTAGCCCATTTAGTTGCCTCTTCTTCACCATCATTTTTAATAATTGAAGCTAATAAAGATTGATTATATAAATTAGAAGAAGATCTTACTAAAATCTTTCCTTTCCATTTATCATCTGCTAAATCTTCTATTTTGTTAATACTTGAAGCATCTGTCTTTGTTGGATCATAAGCTATAATTCTTGCTCTATAAGTTAATCCATACCAAAAATCATCCTTATCTTTTAAAGTTTCTTTAACATTTTCTGATAATTTTTCTGTTACAACTGGTTGCAATAATCCTTTTTCTTTTGCTCTATAAAGTTTTCCTGCATCAGCTGTTATAAATAAGTCTGCTGGAGTATCTTTTCCTTCAAGTTCTAATTTTTTTATAAGTTCATCTCCTTTAGCCTTAACAACATTAATCTTTATTCCTGTTTCTTTTTCAAAATTCTTAATCAAAATCTTATCTGCATCATAATGTCTTTCAGTATAAATATTCACTTCCTCTTTGGCAAAAGCAGAAATACCTAATACAAACAAACATAATAAAATAATTTTTTTCATTTTTTCCTCCATAAATAAATATTTTTAACTTTCTATCTTTTGATAGTCAAAATATAGTATCATGATAACATTAATGTGTCAATAATTTTTATATATGTAGTTTCTTTTTGACATTTATTTCATTTATCTTTTTCCTTCTAAAAGTTTAAAGTACAGCTAATTAGCTGTACTTTAAACTTTCATTATTTTTTTATTCTTCTATTATATGAAGAGAATCTGCTTCTAAGGTAAAATCAATTTCTGAATCTAAAGGATAATTTTTTTTATTTCTAGGATTACTAACTGAAATTTCAATTTTAAGATCTCCTAGCATAGCTTCATACTCATGATAAGCTCCCATGAACATACTTTTTGTTACTTTTCCTCTGTATCCTTCTTTTGAAATAACTATTCCTTCAGGTCTTGCAACTACTTGAACTTCTTCTCCAACATCTTTTTTAACATTTTGAGGAACTTTAAACTTAACTCCAAGAATATCAACTTCACATTCTTTTTCAGTTTTAGATATTATTTTCCCCTTAAAGATATTTGCTCTTCCTATAAAATTAGCTACAAAAGTATTTATTGGATTTTGATATACCTCAATTGGACTACCTACTTGTTGAATTTTTCCATTTTTCATTATAACAACAATATCTGCAAGTCCCATTGCCTCAGCTTGATCATGAGTTACATATATTGATGTAATTCCAACTTGCATTTGAATTTTTTTTATCTCATCTCTCATATGTATTCTCAATTTTGCATCAAGATTTGATAGCGGTTCATCAAATAATAATACTCCTGGTTCCATAACCAAAGCTCTTGCAAGGGAAACTCTTTGTTGTTGTCCCCCTGACATTTGAGATGGCATTCTATCTGCAAAATCTTTCATATTCATTAATTCAAGTATTTTATGAACTCTTCTATCTATTTCTTTTTTAGATATTTTTTGTAGTTTTAATCCATAAGAAATATTATTATATACATTCATATGAGGAAATAATGCATAATTTTGAAATACCATTGCAGTATCTCTTCTATCTGGGGTTATTCTTTCAACATTTTCTTCTCCTATATATATATGCCCTTGTGTAGGAACTTCAAATCCTGCAAGCATACGAAGAATTGTTGTTTTACCACATCCAGAAGGCCCTAAAAGACAGACAAATTTTCCTGGTTCCACATCTAAATCTAATTCTTTTACAGCATTTACTCTTTTCCCGTCACCTGTTATAAAAATTTTATTTATATTTTCAAATTTTACTCTTTTAGCTCTCATAGTATTTTCTCCCCTTCTTATTCTGAAATATCATCTATACCCATTCTTTTTAATGTAAATCTCATAAGTCCAACTATGACAAATACAATAAAGATAAGAATAGTACAATATGCTGATGCAACACCTATTTTTCCAACATCTATTTGATTCATAATAGCAACTGTAAGTAAATTATATCTAGCTGAAACTAAGAAAATTATTGTACTTACTAAAGTCATACTTCTTACAAAAGCATAAACAAGCCCACTAAAGAATGCTGGTTTTATCATAGGTAGAGTAACTGAAGTGAATACTTTTTTACTATTTGCACCTAAAACACAGGCTGCTTCTTCTATTGAAGGATCTATTTGTTGCAAGGCTGCAATACCAGATCTAATTCCAATTGGCATATTTCTCATTATAAAGGCTATTATTAAAATAAAAGCTGTTCCTGCAAGAACAAGAGGTTTTTTATTATAAGTTATAATATAACCTAAACCTACTATTGTACCTGGAATTGCTATGGCCATCATAGTTATAAACTCAATAAAAGATCTACCAAAAAATTCCTTTCTAACAATTAAAAAGGCTATAATCATAGCTAAAATTCCTGTAATTGGAGTAGAAATTAAAGCTAATAAAGTTGTATCTCTAATTGGTTTCATTCCTAAATCAAAAACATATCTATAATGCTCAAGTGAGAAACTATTATTTATTCCCCATAATTTTACAAAGGATCCTAAAGGTATCATAATATACATTATAAAAACTCCAAGTGTTATTATTGACATTACTATAACTATTGGAAGAGCTATTCCTTTTTCAGAAATTTTTTCTCTCTGTCTAGATACTTTTCCAGTTACAGTTACATAGGATTTTTTACTTATATAATATTTTTGAGTGACAAATATAGATACTGACATTAGCACTAATATTACTGCAAGGGCTGTTGCACTACCCATATCAAAGTTTCCTATTCCTTGTAAATAAATTTGAACTGCCACTGTTGTAAAATTTCCTCCTATTACCATTGGATTTGAGAAATCTGCTATTGCTTGTATAAATATTACAAGTATAGCATTTGCAATTCCTGGAACCATAAGAGGTAAAGTTATAGTTCTAAACACATCCCATCTTGAAGCTCCTAAATCTCTTGAAGCTTCTTCAACTGAAGGATCTATTTTTTGTAAAAGTCCAACTAACATTAGGTAGGCTACTGGAAAAAAAGTTAAAACTTGAACTAAGACCAAACCTTTAAATCCATATATCTCTGCATTTCTTATTCCAAGAAGTGTTCTAGTTATATATCCTCTTCTTCCAAGTAACATAATAGCTGATAATGCTATTACAAATGGAGGAGAAACAATTGGAAGTATTGCTATGGAACTAAATACTTTTTTAAATGGCACTTTTATATATGTCATTGCATATGCAAAAAAGAATCCTATAGCAGTTGAAATTGTAGATGTCACCACTCCTAATTTCAAAGTATTTAATATGATCACAAAATTTTCATGCATATCCCTTACATTTCTATAATGAATCAAAGAAAATTCTCCCTTGTAAGTAAAACTTTCCTTTAAAACATTGAACATAGGTAATAATATAAATAAGATTAAAATTACCATTACAAATGTAAAAGTTGAAAATAAGATTGGGTCATAAAACATTTTTTTCATATTTTTTATACTTGTCTCTAATTTTATTCTAAAATTTGACATATTTATCCCTTTCTCTTCCCCTATTTTTTAGGTGCTTTAGTTTTTGTTGCATTACTGAATTTTACTAGTAAATCTTTTCTATTTGCTCCTGCCCATGAAAAATCATAGTCAATTAATTTTGTACCCACTATTTCTTGAGCTTCCTTTGGAGGAATAGCATTTTCATTTGTTAAGAATTGGAAAGAACCTACTGTTTGTCCTATTTCTTGAGCTCTCTTAGATAATGCCCAGTCAACAAATTTTCTAGCAGCTTCTTGATCAGGACCGTTTTTTAAAACTGCAACTCCACCTATTTCAAATCCTGTTCCTTCCTTTGGAGCAGCAATAATTATATCTTTATACCCTTCTTTTCTATATTTAATAGCATCATGTAAGAATGTTATACCTACTGCAGTTTCTCCCATTCCAACCATTCTTCCTGGAGCTGTTCCTGATTTTGTATATTGTCTTACTTGTTTATTTAGTTGTTGCATATATTTCATTCCTTCTTTTTCACCCTTTAATTGAATTATTGTAGATAGCATTGTATATGCTGTTCCTGAAGAACCTGGATGAGCTGTTACTAATTCTCCCTTGTATTCTGGTTTTAATAAATCTGCCCAAGACTGAGGCATTTTAGCACCTATTTCATCTAATAATTCTTTATTACCAACAAATCCTAAATATCCTACATATATTCCTGTCCAAACTCCATTAGGATCTTTAAACTTACTTGGTATTTGATCTGCAACTGGAGATTTATATGGTTCAATTAATCCTTCTTCATTTGCAGCTACAAATGCATCAACTGGACCTCCAAACCAAACAGAGGCTGTCATATTATCTTTTTCAGCTCTGACTCTTGCTAAAGTTTCTCCACTACTCATTCTTACAAATTCTGTTTTTATTCCTGTTTCTTTCTCAAATTCTCTAGTAGATTTAATTGCATAATCTTCCATCAGCCCTGCGTAAATTAATAAATGCCCCTTATCTTTACTTGCCCCTAGTGCTATTGAAGATACTAACGTAAAAAGTGCCACTTTTTTCAAAAAATTTTTCATAACCTTATCCTCCTTAATCCCTTTATTTAATTTTATTTGAACTACACTCTTAATAATACCCCGTCTTTTTCAAAAGTCAAGGGCTAGTCTTCTTTATTTTTTTGCTTCCTTCTTTTATTTATTTTTTCCTTTGCTATATCCTTAACTACTTCTCTAATATTAATACTATGAAAAGTTGGAATTAATCTAAAGCCAAGATTAATTATTTTTCTTCTTTCTCCTATTCTCAATTTAAAAGTATCCATATTCAAAGTAAATTCTTTGTTTTCTACTTCTTCTATTACACCCTTTAAAATATTCATTAAATTCATTTTAATAACTACATCAATTATGAAAAATCCAAAAAACATTCCTAAAAAATATGAAAAACTTAAATTTGAAAAAAGAAAAGAAACATTTTCTGTAAGTATAGGGCTTACATATAAATAAAATAACTCCCCTAATATCCCCCAGTAAATAGCATATTTAAAACAAACTATACCATTATAATTAAATCTTTCATCTCTATAATCCCAAAGTCTAATCTTATAATATTTTAAAATAATATATCCACCAATATACTCCATTAAGGTCATAGACATAGCTATCATAAAAAATCTACTCACATCATTCATTTCATATCCTGATAATATATATAGTATTATTCCACCAATTCCATATATAGGTAGGTACGGTCCATATAAAAATCCTGGATTGATAAATTTTTTAGTATCTCCAAAATATCTTCGATAAATTAATTCTATAATCCATCCTGATACACTACAAATTATAAATATTAAACTATATTTTAATATATCGTCCATAAAAACTCCTTTCAAGTAAAATAAACTTCACTATAAGTATACTCTAAAGTTTAAAAAAATCAATTACCTACACTTAAGAGTTAAATTTTTAATCAATTATCTTTTTTTTATATTTTTTCCAAAAATAAATTTGAAAAAGATTTTTAATTGTGGTAATTTGTTAACTAGGGTAGCTAAATTTATTTTATACAAGGAGGCATCTTAATGAATATTGGGTTTATCGGAGCTGGAAAGGTTGGATTTTCTCTAGGAAAATATTTTTCAACAAAAAATAAAATAGTTGAAGGGTATTACAGCCATAATTATCAGTCTTCAGTTGAAGCAGCTAAATTTACTAATAGCAAAGCATATAGAAATTTAGAAGAATTAGTTATGAAAAGTAATATTATATTCATAACTACACCTGATGATTATATTGCTGACATATGGGAAGAAATAAAAAATTTCCAAATAGAAGGAAAAATAATTTGTCATACAAGTGGCTCATTATCTTCTAAGATTTTCTCTGGTATAAATAAATTAGGAGCATTTTCCTATTCTGTTCACCCTATGTTTCCTTTTTCAGATAAGTATGAAACATATAAAAAATTAAATAACATTCATTTTACTATTGAAGGACATGACAAATATTTAAGTCATATGAAACAATTCCTAGAAAGTTTAGGAAATAAAACATTATCCATAGACAGTGATAAAAAAAGTTTATATCACCTTGGTAACGTAACTGTTTCAAACCTTGTGATAGCACTTATTGATTCAGGATCAAAATATTTAGAAAAATGTGGAATAGACAAACATACTGCTTTAGAAGCTATGTATCCACTTATTAAAAGTAATATCGAAAATATAGGTGAACGGGGAATAACTTCTTCACTTACAGGCCCAATTGAAAGGGGAGATAAAAAAACCATAGAAAAACACATGGAAGTTATTCCTAGTGAAAATAAAAAATTGTATAAGAGTTTGTCCTTACAGCTACTTGAAATTGCGAAAATTAAAAATAAAAATAGAAATTATTCAAAATTACAAGAATATTTGGAGGAAATATAAATGAACAATACAGTTTCAACTTTTGGAAAAGCAAAAATGGAAGGTAGAAAACTTAGCATGATTACATCATATGATTATTCTACAACTAAATTAATAGATGATACAGAAATCAATGGTATATTAGTGGGAGATTCTTTAGGAATGGTATGCCTTGGATATGAAAATACATTAAGTGTAACAATGGAAGATATGATTCATCACACAAAGGCTGTTGCAAGGGGAGCTAAAAATACTTTAGTTGTGGCAGATATGCCATTTATGTCTTATCAAGCTTGTGTGGAAGATGCAGTTAAAAATGCAGGAAGATTGATAAAAGAAGGTGGGGCTCAAGTTGTTAAACTAGAAGGTGGAGCTACAGTTTGCAAACAAATAAGAGCAATTGTTAATGCAAGTATTCCTGTAATGGCTCATATAGGATTAACACCTCAATCTGTAAATGCTTTTGGAGGATTTAAAGTTCAAGGAAAAACAGAAGAAACTGCTAGAAAATTAATAGAAGATGCTAAAAAAGTAGAAGAGGCAGGAGCTTTTGCTGTTGTTCTTGAATGTGTTCCAGCAAAACTAGCTGAGTTAATAACTAAAAATGTTAATATTCCAACAATTGGAATAGGTTGCGGTACTGGTTGCGATGGACAAATATTAGTTTATCAAGATATGCTTGGTATGTTTTCAGATTTCAAACCAAAATTTGTTAAGCATTATGCAAATGTAGGAGAAATGATGAGGACTGCTTTTAGTAATTATGCAAAGGAAGTGCAAGAGGGAGTATTCCCAGCAAAGGAACATACTTTCAAAATAAATGAAGATGTAATAAGTAAATTATATTAAATATAAATAAATTTAAAAGAGGACAAAAGTCCTCTTTTTTTTTATAATTATAATTTATTCCTTTTTCTTATTTCTTTTTACTTCCTTATTAAGAGAACAACAATCTAATTTTTGATCTCCAAATGTTTTCTTGTTTTCCGCTGCAATTTTTTCTAAAAAATGGTTAAAAGCCGTTTTTAGTTTTTGTAACATAGCCATCACCTCTCTAATTTTATACCCCCCTACAGGGGGTTAACTAATCTTATCATTTTTTGATTTCTTTGTCAACGGAAATAAGCCCACCTACAAATGTAGATGAGCTTATTAAATCATGGGTATTGCTACTAATATAAGTATATCACAAAATATAATTTTATTTATTTAAATAAGTAAAATAAATTAAGATTTCATTAACATCAATATTTTTTTATAAACTAAATTAGGTTCTTTAATATCTTTAATTATAAGTCCATTAAAAATTCCTTTTTTATTAAAATTTGGAATAGAAAGATAAATACTTCCTAATTTATTTTTTTCTTGAAAAATGTTTATTTTTAAATTTATTTCTGTTATTTTTGTAAATAATATTGTTTTTATTTCAATATTAAAAAAACCTTCTTGATATTCTATTCTATCAGAATAAATCAAATATTTTGTTTTAAGATAAACTTTTTTTAAATAATAATTAGATAAAAAAGGAAATAATAAAAACACAGAAACACCTACAATTAAACCTAGATTATTTATTCTTATATTAAAATTATCAAATATCAATACTTCTAAAATTTTAAAAAATATCCCTAACCAAAAACTTGCAAATATTTGTAAAGGAATAAATCTAAAAAATATTATTTTTTTATTAAAAATCGGTTTTAATTCCATAATAAAACTATCATTATTATTCATATTTTCCTCCTATAATTAAAGTTCATACTACTGAAATTATAGTACCATATGTGACTTGTTTTATCAATATAATTTAAAACTTTCTTCTATATCAATAAATAAAAAATAGTTGTATTTCATATTGGTTAGATTAAATTAAAAAGATCCATATGTTATTGATTTATGTAAAACATAATTTACATTTCACATTGGTTAGATTAAATTGATAGAGGATTCAACAGGCTTTCAGGAGGAATCAGATTATTTACATTCCACATTGGTTAGATTAAATTTTAACAGATATATCTCCAGACCAGTATGATAAGTTATTAAGATTTACATTCCACATTGGTTAGATTAAATTTATGGTTAGTGATTATGGGCTTTACATAATATCAAGATTTACATTCCACATTGGTTAGATTAAATTTGCAAAGGAAACAGGGCGAGTGCTTACGGCTACAGTATTTACATTCCACATTGGTTAGATTAAATTCAAAGAAGAATTAGAGAGAACATTCAAAGACAATTTAGATTTACATTCCACATTGGTTAGATTAAATTATGCTAGGAAGGCTAGAGCAATAGCTTATAGAAATAGAATTTACATTCCACATTGGTTAGATTAAATTAGGTACCCTTGTAACCTCCCTAAAATTATAACATAAGAAAGTCGTTTCTGTCGACCCCCTAAATTTTTATGATTTTTGCTATAAGTTTTTCTTATTTATCCTTGGGATTTTTAGATAAATTATTTGTTTTATTAACTTTATATAAAACTGTCGATCTATAGGTAAATTTGCCTTACTGGAGGTCGACAGTTTTTGAAATTAATCTCTTATTTGGTAACACTATTTAGTTACAATCTTTATCCTATGAATTTCAAGAAAAAAGCACCCTCTTATCTCCAAAATAAAAGCATTTTTCAATCCTCCCTTTGTAATTACATAGGCTAATTTTTCCCTTCTAAAAAGCACCTATAAGTCTCTTAGAATCTGCCTGTAATCTACTGATTTTAAAGGATTTAAGATGAATATTTTCTGATTTTAACCAAAAAAAGCAAAAAAACACTTAACTTTACCATTACTCGGACAAATGTCCTTTTAATTAGTACAAAATCAAGTGTTTTTTGTTAATTTCACCCATATTAAAGGGCTATTTCTTTGTTTTTAACTAGCCTTATTAATTCTTCTACTTTTAGCTTTATAAGATCTCTTGTTTTCCTAAAATCTTCTATTGGGCCTCCTGAAGGATCATCAAGTCCCCAATCCACCTTATATTTATTTGGAATATATGGACATACAACATTACATCCCATTGTTATTAATATATCAACTTTAGAAGGAATTTCTGAAAGTAATTTTGGTCTATGACCTTTCATACTAACTCCTATCTCTTCCATAACTTCTACTGCAAGAGGTTTCACTTCCTTATAATCTTCTGTTCCAGCAGAATAAACTTCAAACATATCACTACCTAATTTTTTTGCCCACCCTTCTGCCATTTGACTTCTACAAGAATTGTGAACACATATAAATGCAACTTTGTATTTCATATTTCTCCTTTTTAATTAAAAACATTATTTATAAGATACGCTATAATAAATTCTAACATTTTTCACTGTAAATATAAAGTTATCTTTATGCTATTAATTAAATGATCTTGTTGTATATATTTATTTCTCCTTCTTTAGTCCTTAATTGTGACAACTTAGGAACTATTCTAGTGAAATGTTCTGATTTTAAATGTCTCTCTAAATCTTCTTTATTTTCCCACTCTTCTATAAAGGTTAATATACTAGAGTCTTTTTCATCTTGATATAACTCATATTTTATACAACCTTTTTCTTTTCTCGTAGCATCAGCTAATTCTTTACAAAGTTCTATAGTTTCATCAATTTTATTTTTTTTAGTAAAATTTTTTGCAATAACTTTTATCATATTTCTCCTCTTTAATTAAATTTTTTCAAAATGTACTCTTGATTCATCATATCTATCAATAAATTTATTTCCTAATCCTTCTGCTGGATAGCCTAAAGCAATCACACAATAAGGTCTTAAATTATCATTTAGTTGGAATAGATTTTTAATATTTTCTTCTCTATCTTCAAAAGGTGCTACTCCAAGCCAAACTCCTCCTAATCCTAAATCTGTAGCTTCCAACAAAATATTTTCAGCTGCGGCTCCCATATCTTGTTGCCAATTTTGAGGATATTTTAATCTTTCCTCATCTGATAATAAAACTATTGCTAAAGGTGCATCTTCAACAAATTTTGCAAAAGGACTCGCTAAAGAAAGTTCTTTCAAAGTATGTTTTTCTTGAACAACTATAAACTCCCATGGTTGTTGATTCCCTGCTGACGGAGCTTGCATAGCTGCTTTTAAAAGCTCAATAATTTTATCCTTTTCTACTACTTGATCCTTATATTTTCTTACACTCCTTCTATTAAATATAGCTTCCATAATAACTACACCTCCTAAATTTATTTTTTAACCTCTTTACTAAAAGGATACTTCATATTTCTTTATTTATCAATCCTTTTTAATAAATAAGCTACATTTTTAGGAAATATTTATTAATTATCTTGAAGTACTTAGATAAAAATCCTTCAGCTCAAACTGAAGGATTTTTTTATTTTCTTAATATTGAAGATTAAATTTTAAATGCTTATTAAAAGTCAAATCTCTATTTATTTTAAAATTTTGATCATTTACAAATTGTCTATATTCTACTGCAATTTCTGTTATTTCTTGCAATTCAGAATCTGTTAGTTCTCCATTAGGATATGCTAATTTTATTAATCCGCTAACTATTTTTTCAATAGCTCTTTTATCTCTTATAGATGCTCCTTCAATATTAAGTCTATTCATAACAAATGGATAACTTTTTCTTCTAATTTTATGTAAAATTTCACTAAAATAATCTGCTGCAAATCCATAATTTTTAGTAAATGCAAATTTAGGATCTTTAATACTATCTAATTCCCATCCAGGAACTATTCCAGCTAATCTATCTAAAAATGCTGTATGCGTATTACTTTCATGTAATAAATTTGATAAAAGATCTTGCTTATTGAATTCTCCGCTTGGAAGGTTTCCAACCATCATCATTCCACACTCACTACTTTTTTCAACACTCCCTCTATCAAATTTTCCAGACTCTAAATATTGATAAAGTTTCCCATTTACTTCATCACCAAGACCTTTATTACTTATTTTATCTATTTCATCAAAAAGAAGAACATCATATTGTACTAATAAACCATCTTGCCTTGTATTTAAATTATAAAACAGTTGTGGTACACTAACCTGGCTTCCTGAAATAACTCTAGAGTAAGAAGAAATATTTTCATAAGCATAAGTTTTCCCTGTTCCTGGATGACCAAATTCCATCATAAATAAATTATTTTCAACCATTGGTAAAAGCCTTGATAAAAGTATAAATTTTTCTCTTCTACTATAGTTAGAACAATTCAAACCTATTGTACTTATCATTGCATTTATCCATTCGTCTGTAGAAAAATTTGATCTTGCATCTACAAATTCATCTACATCTATATCTGGAAGTTGAAAAGGTTTAAATGCTTTTAAAATAACTTGTCCAGAATCATAATTATATAAAACTTCTCCCATTCCCCATAATCCATCAATCATAAGTCTAGGATAATCTTTTAATAACTCAGAAGTAACTTCTGCATCATTTATTCCCATACTTGGGATTTCCATTTGAGTATTCTGTTTATTCTTTTTTAAATTAATTTTAACTTTAAATTTATCAATCAATTTAAAACTACTTTCATCTTGTAATCTAAATTTTGCTTTTTCCCTTTCTTTACTCTCTACTCTATGCTCTGCTATATATGATTGCATAGATTTTAATCCACTTTCTTCTATCTCATCTTCACAAAAAAATCCTAAAAGATATTCTGAAACATATCTTGGAAGACTTTGTACTTCATTATTTAATGCTTTTTGTTTATCAACAACAGCACTTCCAAAATTTTCTTTTAACTTGCTTTCCCAAAGCTCCATATAACCCTCCTACAATAAACTTCTGCTTTTTTTTAATTTTTTAGATATTTTAGATTTTCTAGATTCTAAAGATTCTATATCTATATTTAATTCTGCTTTCTGGGTTTTACCATACACCTTCATTTCTATCACTACTTTTTCAGGAATTTTTCCTATTTGCTTTATAGTTAAAGGAATAACTATCTGTTTATTTCCTTCAATATTATTAAAAACTTCACTTGCTCCATTATAAGCTAAAGATACTTCCAAGCTATCTATTTCATTTTCATTTATAAGAAGAAGTATTATTTCATCTTTTTCATTAGCTGTAACTTTTAATTTTTTAGTTTCTAATTTTATTGGTTTATATTCTTTTATATTTTTGCTCAATACAGCAAAAGGAATCATTACTTCTTCCATTGCTATTCCACCGTGAGTACATTCTCCGCTTCTAATAGGAGCATATTTTCCTTTGTACATCAAATAACAATATACCTCTTTATTTCTAATAGTTTCTTTTAAGTAATAATTATTTAACTTATCTCTTGAAATAACATGATACAAATCACTTTTTTGTAAGCTTTCAATTAAAACATTATAAATTTTTTCATCAAAATATAATCCCGATATTCTTATATATCTTCCATGATTTTCTATCTCTAAATTTTTTTCTTTTATAAAATTTCTAAATTCAATATTTTTTGTATTTTCACTATTTATAGCTACACATCCATGATCAGTACAAACTACAACATCAGTATCTTTCTCTTTTATATATTCTAACACTGGTTTCATTCTATGATGAAGTATACTTTTTAAATATTCTATTGTTAGATCTTTAGACTTATGAATATTTTCGTCCATTTCTAAAATTTCATATATATTTATATCTGAGTTTTCATCTATATCTTCAAATTTTGAAATATAATTTACTTTATATTTCATAAAAAATTCTTTAATTTCATCTGCATAAGACATATTTTCATTTATATCATTATATTTTTTACCTGAAAATAATATTTTTTTACAATGATTAGTAACTGTTGGAATCATACTTAAAATTAAATCATCCTTTTGAACAAAATAATCTAATTTATTAAATTCTTCTTTGTAACTTGCCCATACATCATATCTTAAGCAATCTACAAAAACTATAAAAACTTTTTTACCTTTTAATAATATTTTCTTTATTTCTTCTAATTTATAACTCAACCCTTCTTTAATTTCAGAGCTCATTAATTGATTATAATTGTTTAAAAAATAATTTTGAAATTTCTCATCGATATTTAACCATTTTTTCTGAATATTTATTCTAATATTATTTAATTCAATTTTATATTTTTTTTCACAATCTTTTATTATCTTTTCAGTTTTATCATCACTTAAATCATTATTTAAAATAATATATTCTTTTTTAAAGAATTTTTTCCAATTTTGTAAATCTTTAATATTTTCCATTTCAAAATTGATATCTATATTTTGAATGGCTTCTACTCTTTCTAATAGTCTTTTTATTAAAATTTCTTCTGGAAACTTTTCTAAAAACTTTTCATAACTTATTTTTTTATTTTCAATATCCAAGTTTTCATTAAAGTTTTCTAAAAATTTAGCTATAAAAAATGTTTTCTCAAAATTTAAGTAGCCAGACACTCCATTTAAATACTCATTTTCATTATAATTTATAAATAAAGGTAATTTTTTATAGTTTTCTTCTAATTTTTTTTCAATTTTTTCAAAATTAATATCTTCTAATGCTTCCAAAAATGCATTATTTAATTCTTCATTTTTTTTATAAAATTTATAACTTTCTTCAACTTCATCCCAAATCCCAAATATTCTATAATTAATTTCAAAATATTTTGAAAAAATATAACCTTCTAATAATTTTTCTTTAAATATTGTTGGATGTTTTAAAAATAATTTTTGCATTTCTTCAGGATAATTTTTAAGATAAATATTTTTGAAATTTACTAATAATTCTGAATTAGAAAATGAAATATTTTCTAAAACATTTAACAACTTAAATATATTTTTTTCTTCTTGAAAATGATATCTAATTAAATCTCTATCAAAATTTTTATTTCCTTGACTTAAATCATAAAATTTTTCAAAATTAGTTATTCCTAAACTTTTCATTTCATCTATAGTAATTTCTAATTTTACCTTAGGAGATTTTTTTTCTACAACTACTCTAGTATCTTCTTCTAAATCAAGAAAAAAATTAAATAAGCTTTCCTTTTTTATCACTATTTCCATAGCTTCATCTCTATTTTTATATCTTTCATATAATTTTCTAGCTTCTAAGTAGGAATAGAGATCTTTCACTTCTATCCCTATTCCCTTTACTTGATAATTAATTCCACTATCTTTTATTAAATGTATTATTGTCCTCACCTACTCACAAAATATTTTTATTCCTTCATAGCCTTCATTTTTATATCTTTCTAAAAGTTGGTATATTTTATCATTAAACTCATTTAATGTTATCTCTTTTTTTCCAAGAATCATTAAGTTTTCATTTAATTCTTTTCTCATTTTATCTATTTCAATACTTTTTCCAAATGATTCTTTTTTATCTTCCAAATAATTATTTAATGATTCTTTTATAGAAACAATTTTCTCTTTTAAATTATCAACATGTTCATAATTTCCTGATTCTATCTGTCTCATATTTATCATTAAATCAAAGAAATCATCATTATTTTGAAAAGAAGTTTGGATATCTTTTAAAGAACTTTGATATCTTTGGAATATCCCACTAATATGAGCCTTTTTCTTGCTAAATTTTTCTTCTAACTCTTTTAATTCAGTGCTAGCTTTTCCCAAAGAATTTATTTTACACATACATCTCATTTCTCCATTTTCTTCTTTACAAGAACATTTTTCAAAACTATCTAATTCTTCTAAAAATGGTTTTATTGATGCTACATTTCCAAATTTAACATCCTCAAAGTACTTAATTGCCTCTATTTTACCTTTTTCTTCTCTTTCTAACTTTATTTTTAAACTTTCATACTCTTCATAATAACTATCATGAATTTTTTTAAATTCTCTATAATAATTTTCCTTTAAACCTTCAGATTTAATTCCTAAGTCTTCTAAAAGCTCCAAATTTAAATAATCATTTTTATAATTTTCAAAACTATCTTTTATATCTTTTAAAGTAGATTTAAAAGATTCATATCCTTCTAAATTTTCTATTTTATAATCTAAGTTACTTAAAATATCTTTCACAAAATATATTCTATTATCTTTTAATTTATTATATTTAAGAATTGTACTTTTTAATTCTTCTATATTTTCTTCATATGTTGTATTTCTAAATAAATAAGGTAATTCTTCTAGTTCCTTAAACTTTTGTTTATTATCACGTTGTTTTTGAATAGAATTTAACTTATTTGATAAAGTTTTTAACTTTCCTGTTTTAATCCCATAACTACTTAATTGAATTTCTTTTTTAGAAATTATTTTGTAAATGTCTACCATTTCTTTTGATAATGTTAATTCTACATTAAAGTCATTCCTTGAATCTGCTTTTACCTTTTTAGCTTCACTTTTAATTCCATTTATTCTTCCTAATGCTTTCCAAACAGATACCACTTTTTCAGGAACATAAATTATTTCATTTTTTTTCATTTCATAATCTTGAGCTTTTGAACTTAATTTTTTTGTGTTTTCTCTTTCTAGTGGAAGTGGTCTTCCGGTAGCTTTATTAACTATATAGGTTCTTCCTAGTTTATTTGAAATAAAGAAATAAAGATCTATTAAAGGTACATTCAAACCATAAGGTGATGATTCTAATATTTTATATTTTTCAGCAATACTAATCTCTTCTTCTTTTGATTCAACTATATTCATTATTTCTTTTGATAAAGAACTATTATTTTCATTAGGAACTTTAAACTCAACACTTTCCATATCTACTTTTTCTGTAACACTTATTAAATCTAAAGGTTTTAAAGTAGCATATACATTTTTAGCTTCTTCTGAAGTTCTATCTTTCTTTGAAATATCTGCATTACCATCTAAGAATATTTTAATTAATCCATTCAACGGACTTCTTGTATTAAAGTTTTCAACTTTTATTTCATGAGGAAATTTACTATAGAAGTTATACAATAATTCTTTATATAATGCTATATCTTGCCTTAAATCATCTCTTATTTTTCCTTTAGAAAATATAAATGTAAAGTTTCTTAAATTTGAAAATTTTCTTAAATACTTATTTCTAATTTTATCTTCTAATTTTCTTCTTCTTTGAACAACTAATTTCTTTATATCTTCATTCTTAGCAATGTTTTCATTATTATTTTCTAAATTTAATAATGCACCATATTCAATTAATTCTTCTTTATTAAAAACAATTTCTTTCGGCATTGCTAAACAAACATTAGCTTCTAAATCATTCATTGCTATTTTGTAATCATCAATTATATTATTTTGATTATATTCTTCTTCAAAATTAGGAATTACAAAAAATATTTTTCCATCTACTTCCATTTCTTGTTTCGATGATTCTACAATGGCTCTCTTACCCATTTTTCTTAAAGCACTCACTGTAAATATTTCTCCATTTAGTTTTCTATCCATAGGATATAATCCAATACTATAATTTAAATTATAATGCTTCTTTATAAATATTCTATCTTCTGCTTTCTCTAATATTTTATCCCTTATAAAATTAGGATTTATTATTTCTTTTTCTTTATTTAATAACATTTCTATATTTATTCCACTAGTATTCACAAACATTCTATACTTACCATTAATTTTTTGAATATTTATATGATTTACTGAAGCTACTGGACCTAATTTTCTCTCAACTTCTTCTTCATTTGATTTTTGATATAAAGTTGCAAAATCACTTGCAGTAAACTCAGTTTTATTATTACTTTTTACTAAAGAGTTTGAATAAGCTAATACTAAAGCCTTAGCATAATTTATTAAGTCCTCATCTTCTCTTACTTCATTATATATTTGGTTAAATTCTTTCACTAAATTTTTGTTTCCTTGTTCTATTTCTTTTTCAAAATAATCATAAAGATCACTTAATGTTATTAAATTTATTTTCCCATTTTTCTCAACAGGTTCATTATAGAATTTTCTTCTAATAACTTCTTCTAAAAAAGTAAATGTTGTTCTTGTTTTTTGAGCATATTGGTTACTTATTGGCTCTAAGAAAGCTGCTGTTGCAGGATGCAAAGGATAAAAATCCATTAATTTTCTATTGAATTTATCTTCCGCTTCATGCACAAAATTACTATATTTATAAAATAAATCTTCTATTTCTAGTTTATCTTTTATTTCAATAGTACTTTTTAATAACTCTTCTCCTTGATTAAAACTAAGAACATGCCCTCCAAATCTTCCAAAAACTTTATCTAACATATCTTTTTTACTGCTATCATATTTCCCTACCATTTGAACTATGTCTGTATGTGTAGAGGCAATAAAGGAAACATCAATATTAGTAGATTTAGATGTTAACTGTGCTATATTTTGAATTTGACCTAAGTCTTTATTTAATCTATTATTTTCCATTGATGCACTTATATAAGCTGAAAATTCATCAAAAATAATAATTAATTCATCATAACCTTGTTCCTTTAAAACATCATTAGCATCTTTTAAAAAATCTTCTAGCTTATCTAGTTCTATCTTTGGTAAAAAGCCAAGTACTTCTTTAGCAATTTCTTCAAATTGACTTATTCCCTCTCTCTTATGATGAAATAAATTGGCTTCTACATCTCTAATTGTATAATCTTTCATTAATAAAAAATCTTCTATCTTATTTCTATTAGCTCTAACTACTCTATCAAAATTTTCCATTGTTTCTTTATATACACTAGACAAAGAAATATCTTCAAATTTTTCTTCCAATGCTCTTGTTACTTCTGATTGTATTACA
This sequence comes from Fusobacterium sp. JB019, assembly GCA_030673965.1. Taxonomy (NCBI): domain Bacteria; kingdom Fusobacteriati; phylum Fusobacteriota; class Fusobacteriia; order Fusobacteriales; family Fusobacteriaceae; genus Fusobacterium; species Fusobacterium sp. JB019. The sequence goes on from JAUTCN010000002.1 coordinate 362,497, forward strand.
TCTTTAAAATCTTTTTCATTTTCATTTTCTCCGTTTATACGAACAAGAAAATATTTCTTATCTTTTCTTATTAAATTTAGTTGATATTGTAATTCTGGAAAATTATTAAATCTAGAAATTAATTCATCTGCTAAACGACTATTTTTCATTTCTAAAACAACACTTAACATCAATAAAAAATAAGATTTCCCAGTACCATATTGTCCTGATAATATATGTGCTCTTTTCATAGATGGATTTATATCTTGCAGTTTTGCTCTTCTAGTACTACTTCTTACCATAGTAATACTTTCTAAAATATCCACAAAAATTTCTGCTAAATCCTCTGTCATTATATAATTTGCTAACAATCTTTCTTGCTCATTTATATTTCCTGCCCATTTTAAATTTATTACAGGATCAAAACTTTTTAAATTTATTAATTCTTTAATCAGCATCCTTTTTCCTCCAAATAATAATATTTTCTTCTGGTAATTTACTTTTTTCTAATATATTTTCAAGCTTCATTTTTTTTATATTTGAAATAATAAAAATTACTTTACCAGTATAAGCTTGCATTATCATACTATCAAAAAATTTCTTTAATCCATTTTCATTTTTTTCTAAATTATAAAGTATATTTTGAACAAATTCTAAATTATCAATCACTACTATTCCCCTATTGTAATCTATCAGTCGCTCTATATATTTAAAGAAAATTCCTATCTCAAATAAAGTTAAGCTAAGCATTTCTTTATCAAAAAATTTCTTTGCTTCCTCTAAAAAATTGATATACTTTATATTTTCTATTTTTAATAATTCTTTAGTTTTCCCGCTTCCTACTTCTCCTAAAAGAATATAAGATTTTATTCTTGAATTATTATTTCTTATAGCTTCTATAATATTTTTCATAAAAGTACCTCCATTTTTAGGCTTCTTCAATTATTCTATTCAATATATCTTCTTTAGTTATATTTTTCTTTATTCTTATTTGATTTAGTCCTGCTCTTTTTTCAATTTCAATTAAATTTAGAGCTTGTATTTCAAGGAGAGTTTCTTCTATTGCATCTGCATTCATTAAAAACATTCTTCCTAAATTATATTTTTCATTAATTATGTTGGTAATTTCCATAGCTGTTTGACCATCTTTCCACATATCATAAATAATATATGCTCCTACTAATGGTTCTATCCAATACGAATGAACTTCTACAACTTCATCTTTTTCATTTTTATTTGTTTTCTCTAATATGCCCATTTTACCAAAGCCTGATTGTGAATCTATTAAAGTTTTAAATGCTGAGCTTATAAATTTAGGATATTTAGGATCTGCTCCTATTTTAATAAGTTCACTTTTTATTTTTTCTAAGCTTATCGTATTTTCATAATCAAATACTGTATTATAAAATAATTCATTAACTAATGTTGAAAAATAATAATGCCCATCATTTTCACTTGAATAAGGATCTCTTAATAAATGATATAACATTAACGGCTCTAAATAATCATCACTTTCTTTTAATCTTATATATGCTTCTCCTAAGTTTGTTAATTTTAAGTTTAGTCCTATTACTTCTATCGATCCTATATACTTTAACCACTGAATAAATGTTACTATTCTATTTTCTCCAGCTCCTGTTACATCTTTTAATCCTTCTTTTGTATTTACTCCACTTTTTATTTTTTCTAAAAGTAATATACAATAGTTCACTTCAAATTTAAATCCTTGCTTTGAATTCATACATCTCTCCCTTGAAAATTTTATTTTAATATATTCATTTCTAAATTTTGAAATTTTTCTATTTGGTTTTCTATTTTTAAATAAAGAGGCTCTGTTAACTCCAAATGATTTTTTTCAAAATAACTTTCAATATCATAATTTCCTTTATTTAATTGTTTTAGAAATTCAATCATTCTATAATTATTAAGCTTTTTTAAAACATATAAATTTCTCTTAAAAAAAGAAAGAAAATATTTATTAAGCACCAGCTTTTCTGTTTTCTTTTCAAAAGAATAAATAGTTCCGTTAAAATCATTATATAAAGCTCCTAGCACATTAATTTTTAAAATTTTTTTTGTTTCAGTTATATAATCAAGTTTTACAAAATAAGACAAACTATTAAAATTAATATTTTTTAAATTATAATCTTTTTTTGTTTTTTCAATAATAATTTCTTGACTAGATTTATAAGATTTTCCGTTATACATAGTTATTTTTAAATTGTTATTATTTTTAAAATCCCAATACTTTTGAGCAAATTTTATTGAAGCAATCTCAAAAATATTAATTTCATCAGTTTCTACAGAACTCTCAAGTAATGATTCATATAGCAATATTTTATATATAGTCTTCATTACTGTCTTTTTCGAAAAAAACTTCTTATGTTTTTCCCATAGTTCATAATCAGTTAAACAATTTTTTTTAACTTCACCTTCTTTTAAATCCCATCCACTCATCATTCAGCTCCTAACAATATCTCTGTTAATATTTTTTTCTTTTCCTCTAAAGGAATTGATTGTCCCATATTCTTAACTGCTGATTCTAACTTCTTTTTTAAAAGCTTTCCATGCATAGTTTCTTTTAGTCTCATGTCCACACTTATATTTTTATTGTCATATTTTATATTAATTGTCCCTCTTGTGATTTCTTTATGACTTTCTCCTTCTTTTTTAGATTCTAAAATAAACTTTTCTTTAAATTCTTCTACATCTTTTTTGTTTCTCCAATTTTCATAAGAAAATCCCTTTATTCTTTCTGTTATTTTTATTAATATTTCTTCATCTCTATAATCTTCTAAAGTTAAAATATATTTTTCTATTTCATTTAAATTTTCTTTAGTCTTTAACATTTTTATTAACTCTTTAAAACTTTTATTTATACCAAGAGAACATATAATAAAATTAGTAAGTTCATTTCTAAAATTTACTTTGCACTTTTCTAAATTTTCTAAATCTGTTTTCATTTTTTTAATTAATTCTAATAAATTATATTCTTTATATACTTTAGGAATCGCTCTTAATGTAAATTCACGTCCATTATTAACACTAAAAATTCCTGAAAATAATTTATTCATCATTTTGTTTTCTCTTAAAAAGATTCCATTCATATATCTTGGCAAAGATATTATATAATTTTTCATTCCTGCTAAAACTCTATTAGCAATTGTATTTTTATTTTTAGGAATATATAATTCAAATATTTCACTTAATTTTTTGACATATTCTATTTCTTCTTTTCCCATAGAATAATAACTTATTTCATAACGTTTTGGATTTTTTTCTATATCATCTAATATTTTTAAATCTAGTTCAATTTCTCCTTGAGTTGCCTTTAAATTTAATCCTATAAACTCACTATTTTCAATAAATAATAATCCTAAAATAAATGTAAATATTCCTTTTCTTATACCATATTCTCCCAAGTTTGATGTATACTTTCTATATATATCCCCTAAATTTATTTTATTTAGCTTTATGTCTTCTAAAACCTCTTTATAAACTGAATAATATATACTTCCATTTAATTTTATTTGACCTAACTTATATATATTTTGATTTTTAAGTAAGATTCTAGCCACACTTCCCTCTGCTGTAGTCTTATTAAAATAACTTTCATCAGTTAATATTTCTTTATTCTTTAATTTTGTTAAAATATCATATCTTGCTTTTTTCATAGGAAAACTCAGATTATTTTTATTAATTAGTTCATAATTAACTCCTATATATTTAGTGTATTTATTCTTTAAATATTTAGTTGTAAAATCCATTAAATTTAACTGATTGTACTTTAAGTCTTTATCTATAATTCCATTTAAAAAATAATCATTAAGTTCATCAGTTAGTTTCTCTAATACTTCTTGTTTGAAAATTTCTAACTCACTTTTTAAAACTCCTTCTGTAGAATATTTTTCATCTTTAGCAAATAATATTTTTATTGTTTCTAATTCTTTTAAAAGATCCAATATTTCTAAATTTTTTCCATATTCATTGCTTATTAAAACTATCTCTTTTTTTAATAACCTATTTTTTATCTCTTGATAGTTAACATTTCCTTCTATATTTGTTAAATATATTATCTTTCCATCTTCTGTTTCATTTTTCATTATCTCATCTATTTTACTTAAATAGCTTACATCTAAATAATATCTTCCCATATACCTAGTTATATTATTCTTATCGTTATATTCCAACGGATAATAAGCTTCTCTATTTAAATTTTCTTCCAAAGTTTCCATATAGTCAAAATTACCTAATTTATTTTCTATATAATCTTTTATCTCTTTATCTACATTTACATCTATATCCTCTACTAATTTATAGTGATTATAATGTTTTCTATAACCTAATAAATTTTTTGACTTTAATTTATTTACAATCTTATCTATATTTTCTATGTTTAAAATTGCCTTCATTACTTCAGGAGTAGGTTCTAATTCAGAAAATTTATTATATATATATATCATGGCTAAAGATTTTATAAATTTTCTTTCTAATTTTTCTTCTGGCTTTAAACTATTTAATAAATTTTTCGAATTTATATATACTTTATATTCACTGCTTTCATTTGATAAAAATTTAAAATTATCTTTAAAATATTCATATAGACTATCTAACCCTATAAACTTATCCGTTGTATTTAAGATAGTATTTTTTAATCCTTTTTCTTCATTTCCACAAATATAAGCAAATAATGATCTTTCATTTTGAGCTAATTTTTGAGATAAATCCGGAAGCATATTTGCTCCTATGTAATCTAGTGGATAATATCTTTTTACGCATTCTTTTGCCTCTCCAGAAAGCATTCCTGTTTCTTTTAATAAAATTTCTTTTCTTGAAAATTCTTCAAAATTATTTTTTCTATATTCTTCATAATTTTTTTTCAAAAGAATATCTTCTAAAATATCCATTACGTTTATTTTTTCATAAGAAAGATGTTCTTTTAAAAACCTTCCACTTACTTTTTCCCATTCATCTAAATTTTCTTTACTTTTTAATTTGTTAGTATATTGAAAAACATCTTTATGAGTTATCATAAATAAGTTAGAACTATTGTCTTCATTACAATATTCTGCCATATCTTGAATTTCTTTTACATCAATATTGTTTATTCCTGTCTCTAAATATCTTCCAAATTCATCAAAAATATAAATAACACCATCATATCCTACTTCAATAGCTTGCTTTTCTACATCACAAACTAATTCCTTCATGCTAGAAGTCTTTTCTAAAGATATAAATTTTTCTCCTGCAAAAATTTCTGAATATATTTCAGAAAAAATATTTATAGCTTTTTCATTCTTTTCTTTTAAAAATCTAAAAAATTGATCTTCTAATTCTTTTTCTTTTAATTTACTAATAAATAAATTATAAGTTTCATTATGATTTAGTTTCCATTTACTTATTTTTCCTTCTATGATTTCATAATTAGTAGATAAATTTAATTTAATATTTCTATTTTTAACAGCTCTATATACACCTAATAAAATTGATTGCCAATAATTATCCCCATTATCATCCCCAAAAATTATTAAATATTTTTTATTTCTATATTTTTTTAAAATATTCTCTATATTATATTTTTTATTGCTTTTCATTAAAAAAGAATTAAAATTATTTATATTAAATCTTTCATCTAAAATATTTAACAAAATAGATATTAAGTATGACTTTCCTGTTCCATAAGCTCCTGATAATAATACAGAACCTTCTTTCTTTTTATCAATCATCATTAAAAATTTATCTAATAATTTTAAAGTTTTATAAGATGGATAATAATTATTAATTTTATTCTTATCTTGATAATCAGCTTCTATATTTATGGAATATTTATTTGTTTCTAATACATTAATTATATTTTTCATTTATTACTCACTTTCTAATATTCTAGTTATTATTTCTTTTTCTGATATTTCTTTTTTTAAAATTATGTTTGCTAATCCTCCACCACGATCAACTGATATATATTCTTTATTTTCTAGCTTTACTAAAAGTTTTTCATATTCATAATGTCTCATTCTTATAATCCCATTAAATTTTTCATAAGCATCTTTAACTGCTATTTGTCTATTTTTATTTTTTAGAAAATTTCTATTTAATAAAAAATATACTATATACTCTGATATTTCTTTAGCCATTATATTTCTAAATCTATATTCCCCAGATATATTTTTTTCTAAATAATTTAATCTAATAAAAGGTGAATACATATTATTTTCTGGATCTAATTTTTCTTCTTTTTCTTGGTAATACATTTTTATAAAAACATTAATGCTGTCTTTTATACTTTTTTCTGAAAACTTTAATTCATGCTCTTTTAGAAAAATTTCTACTTGATTTTTTATCTTAGCATAATCAAAATTATTAAGTTTTTTAGATTGTAATATCAGTTTCCATAATAGAAGTACCTCATCTTCATTATCTCTCTCCATAATATAACTATGTAATAACCATAGAGTATTATTATTTTGAAAGTAGGGATCTTTTTCTAAAATAAGATCTATCCATCTTTTTGTTATATATGTTTTCTTTTCTTTTTTTATTAAGTCCAGTGATGTTAACCAAAATTTTAGTGATAACACCATTACACTTCCGATTCCAAGCTCATCTATTGCTTTTATATTACTCTTACTAAAAGCATTATCTTTATTATTATTTTTTATATACTTTATTCCTTTTTGTATCCAGCCTTCTCTCACATAAAAAGAGCTATGACCTACTAATAAATAATTCATCTTATTCTCCTATTTTTTTATTTTTAAAGCTGACGAAATTAAACATCCTGTTTGAAATCTTGATACACAATTAAGACAATGTACGCACTTATTTTCATCAATTTTATAACTATTATCCCCAACTGATATTGCCCCAAATTTACATGTTGAATTACAAGCTTGACAATATACACAAGAATTATATTTATTTAATTGTCTTTTTATTTTTCCATATAAATATCTATCTTTTGTATCTACTAAAGTTATTTTAATTTCAGGATTTTGTTCCCTATAAAAAATTTTAAATAATACTTTTCCTTCTCTTGAAAGAATATATATTTCTTGTTTATTTCCTTTGTTTGTAAAAATAAGTTTTCCAAATGGTTTTAATAATTCAAAAAGCTCTTCTTGAACATTTCTATTTAAAACAAATCTATAACTATTTTTTTCATTAATACATTCTTTACTCTCTAATACAATATTAGAACTTTTTTCTAATCCTGCTCCTCCCTGCCTTGCCTTCCATTTTCCTTCATTAACATAATTTTTTATCTCTTCAGATAGTTCATTTTTTGATAATTTTTTACCAATACCTTCGTTATAATCCAATATTATTTTTTTAGCAAACTTATATAAAAAATTTTCCCAATCATTATAATCCACTTTTAAACTCGGATTAATTTCTTTTAAAACATATAATTTGCCTAATAATTGAGACCAATCAGAATTATTTGGACAAACCCAACAGCCTACTCTTGAAAAGCCATATCTATAAGAATCATTAAATTTTATCTTTTCTGTTAGCAAATATAGCCAAATATCAATATCTAACCAATCTATTACTGGCGATGCTACCATTTCACCATGAATTTTAGGAGTTAGATTAATTTTTTCATATTTACTTCTTGCAATCGACTCTTTTCTTCTAACTCCATAAAAAGTTAAAAATTTTTCGTCAAAATTTGACAAAGTTGTTCCCATCGGTCCTGTTTTAAATATTGAACAACACCAAGATTTAACTCTACTCGGAGGTCCTATTTCTTCACACATTTCAAAAAAATTATTCTCTTCATTTTTTTCTTCAAAAAATGGAGTCATAGGATTGTCAATTTTAAACTTTTCAACATATTCATAGGTTTTGGGTAATTCTAGAGTTGTATCCCCAAATATATGCAATATGCTTTGATCATTTAATGCTTTTCTTACTAAATGAGATACAGCAGTAGAATCTTTCCCACCACTAAAAGAAACCATTTTGATCCTATCTTTATGCTTTTGTGATACTTCATTTATAAATGGATAAGCACCTATAAAATGTCCTTCATTATCTCTCTCTTCTGATTCTAATAAATAATACAAATGTTGATAATTTAATTTTATAAATTTATTAATTATTATTTTTTCTTTTTCAATCATTTTATTAGTTTTTTCAAAAGAAAATATTTTAATTCTAAGCTCTTCGATACTTTTAATTTCCTTCATTGCTTTTATATAACTTTTTTTTAACCAGCCTCCATCTATAATATATTTACCTAATTTAGTACACCATACTGAGCTTTCATAAATACTTTCCTCTAAAGAAAATAATTCTTTTATTAAATGTTTTTCTTCTAAAAATACAGGCCTAAGATCAGTTGTTAAATATTCTAAATTATCTGTTTTTATTTTAATATTATCTGTTCTTTCGTCTATAATTATTGGAACTTTTTCTTTACTGTTCCAATATACTTTAAATTCTCTCATTTTATCCCTCTATACTTTCTAATATACTATTATTATTCCTCTTTCTTGCAATACTTCTTCAACATCATAATAATCTTCAACATCTATTTCTTCTTCAAAATCAATAGAATCAATCCATTTACTTTTTACTTTACCTGCTCTTAATCCTTCAGCTAACAAGGTATCAAATGTCCAAATTTTTTCTACATTTTCAATTGGTGTATTTTGAATTTTTTCTTCTTCTGTATTTTCTGAAATTTCCATATTAATCTCATCAGTATTTTCAATTTTTGGTAATTTTTCATAATTTTCTTCAGATTTTTTTGATAAATTTTCATTCTTATAAAAAATTTCATTTTCAAATTCATCCCATTTATATAATCTAATTATTTCATTATTCAAATAAACCAAATAAAAATACATTCCCTCTTTTATTCCTACATTTGAAAAAACTTCTGATATTCCTTTTATTATAGCTCCCTCTTCTCTATCTGATATGTTTAACTTATATTCTAAATCTTTATATCTTAATAATATTTGTGAAAATAATTTATATACAAAATATTCTCCTAAATTTAACCCTCCATTTATTATTATATTTTCTTTATTTACGCAATGTAAACTTACTAATTTTCCATTCTTTTTAAACTTTCCTTTATTACAAGTTCCTACTTTATTTTCCATACTAGCTTCTATTCTATTTTTAGAAATATAGTATCTTTTACTTAACTCAAAATTATCTGCCCATTCTTTTAAAGCTAACTTCCCACGGCTATATGAAAAAACTTCTTTTGGCATAGAAGCTAATGCTTTTAGTGTAGTGTTATTCGCTCTTGTTTTTTCACTTATATTCTCTACTATTTCTTGTATAGTAGCTGGTGCTCTTTTTTCTCTTAAATAAGCAACAGTTAAATCAGCTGTATAAATATGTCTTTGACCTCCCCATTTCGTTAATCTATAAATACCTGTAAAAACTCTTGTAAAAATTTTATCTTCTAATTTTATTATTATATTTCTAAAACTATTATTTTCATTATAATACTCATTATATAAATCTGCAGCTTCTGCTAGTTTTAATTCCCTTTGTTCTACTTCAAAAACCATTTGTAATTTATCTATCATATTTATATTTTTATTTGAGTACATAACTAAATTTTTACATTTGCATATTTTTTTACTATTTTTTATAATATTACTAATAAAATCTTCTGATTTTATTCCTATTTTTTCAAATTCTTGTTTAAATTTATCAAAAGTTATTACTTTTTCTTCTATTCCTTTTAAATTTTCATATATATCTTTTTCTTTTATTAAGCTATAATAATTTTCGAAATAAATATTAACTACTTCTTCTTTAAAAAGTTCATATATTCTAATAATCTCTATTATTTTTAATTTATCAAAAGCTTTATATTTTCTTATTTCTTTTTCTAATTCATTTTTTGTTAAAACTTTATTTTCATTAAAAATATTATCTAAAATATCAAGATAACTATTTATACTTTTTTTCTTATGTAATTCTAATTTCCCTTTTACTTTAATTTCTATTTGGCGAACTCTTTCTCTTGTTACCCCAACATGCTTTGCTGCTTCTTCTAAAGTCATCCTTTTAAGCAATCTAAGTTTAAATACTTTCTTTTGAGGATCAGTAAAAGTTTTCATTATATCTATAATTTCTAAAACTAAACTATTTTTAAATTCAGAATATTTTAAACTTTTTCTATTAACATAACGATAAAAATCTACACATTTAAACTTTAAAGAATTATTTAAAATTTCTTTTATTACTATTTTAGATATTTTTTCCTTATATAACCATAATTTTTCTTCTATTTCTTCTACACTTAAAGGTTCATTTCTTAATAATACCAACAAAATTTTCTCTACCTGATTAATGTTAAATGCTACAGGAGCTTCTTCTTCTATTATTTTCATTGCTTCTATTATTTTTGCCAATTCATCTTCTAAAGTTGTTTCTTCTATTTTTTTATAAATTTTATTATCTATCACTTTATATTTTTTTCTTATACTTTGAAGATATTCTTCTAAAGTACATAATATTTCTATAAAATTTTTATCTGCTCTAAAAAATTTATTGTTTTCTCTTAAATATCTATCTAATTCTTTTCTATTTATAGACTTTGATTTTAATTTATCTACTAAAAGATTTTCTATTACTTTATAAGGCAATTTTTTTATATCTCTATCTATTATTAAAGCTCCTAAAAGAGGTTTGAAAAAAATATTTTTATTACTAGCAATGTAAAATAACTTATTATTTTTGACTAATTTTTTTGATAAAATATAAGGCATACACTTTAATATTTCTTCTACTTCTTTTCCAGCCTTTGATCTATTTTCCGCTATATGATTAAATCTTAATGAAACTCCTGTTTTCAATATAAAGTCTATTACATATTTTTCTATATCTTCTACTTCATAATTTATTTTATTTGTTCCTAAATTTTCATAAGCAGTAAATATTTTTGTTTCTTCTTCTTTTTCTATTTTTTGTTTTATTTCTTGCCTTGTTTCTTTTTCTATTTTTTTATTTTCATGTCTATTTTTATCCCTATTATATATTTCTTTGTAAATATTAAATATTTTTTCTTTCTTTTCTTGATCCGATTTATATTTATCAAATAAATTTTTTATTTCTAAATCTGATAATCTTATAAAATAATGACGATTTATTCTACTTATAATGTTATCCTTATCTTTTATACTTTTATAAAAATTCATAAAATGAGTTTTACAAACAAAAGAATTTTTTTGAATCTCAAAAATTTCTTTTTTTTCTAATAACCATTCTTTAACTTTTTCTTTAGTATATTCAATACAAAAACTAGCATGAATTCTTTGTTGAACTTCATCAACAGTTATTAACTTATTATTTCCTATTACATCATTTTTTATTATCGTTTCTAAATACTCCCTACATTCCTGTTTCATTTATTTCCCCTTAACTTATTATATTTTTAACTTTTTATAAAATTTCTTCTAATACTTCGATTAATTTTTTAAAATCTTTTTCTCTCGTAAAGTATGAAATTGAAAATCTAATAGTTCCATTTTCATCAGTTTTCATATGTTTGTGAGCCAAGGGGCTACAATGCATTCCTGTTCTTGTATATAAATTATATCCTTCTAAAATATTTCCAAATTCTTGTGGAGTATAATCATTTGTTGTTATAGATATTACTCCTACACTTTTTTTTGATCTTTGAAAATGAACTTCATCTTCATATTCTTCAAAAATATTAACTAATTTTTCAAGATTTTCTTCTTCTTTTTTTCTTATATTTTCTAAACCTACTTCTAATAGCCAATCAGTAGATAATTTTAAACCTATTATTCCCATTAAATTAGGGCTTCCTGCCTCATATCTTTCTGGCATATCATCTGGCATGTTAACTTCTTCTGATTTAATTCCTGTTCCACCATATAATAAAGGATTTAATATAATATTCTTATTGTTATATAAATATCCACCTATTCCGCTAGGCCCATAAAGAGTTTTATGCCCTGCAAAAACTACAAAATCACATAGACTTGATATTTGTGAAAAATCTAGTAATCCTGATGTCTGAGCTCCATCTAATACTGTTATTGAATTATATTTTTTTCCTTCCTTAAATATTGACTCTATATCTAAAATATTTCCAAACACATTTGAAGCATGTGTAGATATTATTAAATCTGGTTTTTGTGACATAAATTGTAATTCCATATCATTTATATCCAATTCAAATTTATTAAATTTTAAAATCTTTAATTGAAAGTTATATTTTTCTTGTAAATCTTTTATAGTTCTATATATTGCATTATGATCAAATGGTGAAATATAAACTGTCTTAATCTTTGAATAATCTAATCCTCTTAAAATTTCATTAATTGAAAAAGTAGCAGAAGAATTAATTATTATATCTCCATTAGAAGAAAAAATATTTTTTAAATTTTCAACTAAATCTTTTTTTATATTATTTGCTTCATTACTTTTAGTTGATTTATTTCTACTAAAATTTACTCCTAAATCTTTATAAATTTCCATTGTTTTATTATACACAGCTTCTGCTTTTGGAAAAGTTGTGGATGCATTATCAAAATAGTACATAAATTTACTCCTTAAATTTTTGACAAAAAAAATCTCCCTTTAATTTCATTAAAGAGAGTTCTGCTTAACTTATTATTTTTGAATGACGACTAACAAAAAATATAAAAATAGTAGATATAACTGACAAAAAGCTCCAATTTTTCTCTAATTCTGGAACTTGATTCTTTGAATAACTATTCTCATTTCTCCTGTAGTCCTTTTTCATATTAACACCTTTGTAATTTTTATTTTCTATTTTCTTTTAATTAAAAGAAAATCTATATATTCTTCAAGCTTATTTAATTCTTCAACATCTAACTTTTTTAATTTCTCTGTTAAATGTTCTGCTCTATTTTTAAGTATTTCCAAAGGAATACTTTTATACTCGTTTAATTCTTTTTTTATAGTTTCTGGAGTTTTCTCATAATCTCTTAAATAGTAAAATTTCATCTTTTGTTCTTCAGTTGCTCCTAGAGCATTTAAAATTTTTTCTATTTTTTCAACTGTTCCAAAATTAATTCCTTTTTCTAAGTCAGCTATTTGAGTATGTGAAACTCCTGATTTGATGCTTAGACTTCTCAATGAGAATTTTTTATTATTTCTTAATTCTCTCAAATAAAAACCTGATTCCATAATGATGTCCTCCTTAGCTACTTATTGCTATTATAAACCATTAGGAAACAAATTGTAAGTAATTTTGTTAATATAATACAATTTCTGGAAATGATTTTATTTACAAAAATAAAAAAAAGAGGTTTATCTTTAGTAAGTAAATGATATCACTTACTAAAAACATCTCCTCTTAATTATTAAAAATTGAAGCTTTATAATATATACCTCTATCTAGTTTTTTAAAGTAAATAATATTATTTACCTCTATAATAGTAAAGAATCTTATTTTTCCAAAGTAAACTTACCTACTACCTCAATATGCGAGGTTTGTGGGAAAAGGTCAACAGGTTGTATTCTTTCTAATTTATAACCTTCCTCTATCAATATTTTACTATCTCTAGCAAATGTAGATGGATTACAAGAAATATATACAAGTTCTTCTATCTTATGGTTAGATAACCCTCTTAAAGTTGGCTCTTCTACCCCTTTTCTAGGAGGATCGAATATTATTGAATCTATTTTCTTTCCTTCCTCTATTACTTCTTTTATCTTCTTATTAACATCTCCACATATAAATTCTACATTTTCAATGTTATTTTCTTTAGCTGTTTTTATTCCATCTAATACAGCATTTTCAACTATCTCTATAGAATAAATTTGTTTTGCCTTTCTAGAAAGAATCATTCCAATAGTTCCTGTTCCAGAAAAAGCATCAACAATATATTTGTTTTCAATATTATCAAAATAGCTTATTCCTATTTCATATAGTTTTTTAGTTTGTTCTAAATTTATTTGGAAAAAAGAATCTGGAGAAATATTAAAATCTATTCCTTCAATAGTTTCCTTTATAAATTTTTGTCCAAATAAATGTTTTATACTTTTACCTAAAGCAAAGTTCGTTCTTTTATTATTTAAAGAAACATAGATAGATTTTATTTCCCCCATCTCATCATATACTTCCTTTAAAGTATTAAATACTTCAACTGGTATTTTCTTAGAATTAATTATTAAAACTAGCATAGCTTCATTTTTAGAATTTGTTCTAGTCATAATATGTCTAAGTATTCCCTTATGAGTTTTTTCATCATATACAGATACATTCTTGTTTTTATTTAAGATTTCTTTAACTCTGTTTATAATCTTATTGCTCAAATGTGAACTTAACATATTCTCTTTAATTTGGAAAATCTCATGAGATTTTCTTTTAAACATTCCTGTTATTATTTCACCATTTTCACCATAAGCAAATGGTTCAATCACTTTATTTCTATAGTTAGTTTCTTTAGAAGATCCTATAATAGGTAAAACAGGAACATCAGAAACTCCCCCTATTTTTCTCATAACATCTTCCACTAATATAGTTTTATATTTTAATTGAGCTTCATAATTAAGCATTGCAAAATTACATCCATGAAAATCCTCTTCTGTGAATTTAGGAAAATCTATTCTTTCTTCACCTGGCTTTATTATTTTTTTAATTATACCTCTACCATAGGATTTTTTCTTTGAGATTATTTTTATTTCTAATTCATCCCCTGGAACTGACATAGGAACAAAAATAGGAAAGCCATCAACATATCCTAGTCCTTCTCCCCCGTTAATAATCTTCTCAATATTAATCTTCGTCACTTACTTTCTCCTCACCTTCTAATTTAAAATATACTATTTCTTCTGAGTGTTGCATATCTTCTCTAGCCATCATTTCAAGCTCTATCTTTTTTAAATCAGATTTACTATTATATTTCGCTATACTTTTTCTAAGCTCTTTTCTGCAAATTTCAACTTGTTTTTTTTCAAATCTTATTTGTTGTTCTAATTTTTCTATTCTTGATAAATAATATTTATTTACCCCAAACACACTAAGCGTAACAATAATTCCAATAATAAAAGATTTCATCTTACCACCTTGTTATTAAATTTTTTCGATAACTCTTAGTTTAGCAGAATGTGCTCTATTGTTATATTCTAACTCTTCCCCTGTTGCACAAATTGGCTTCCTTGTTATCAGTTTAACTTGAGGTTTCTTTCCACACACACAAATTGGTATTTCTGGAGGACAAGTACAACCTTTAGCAAGTTCTCTAAATTTGTTTTTAACTATTCTATCTTCTAAAGAATGGAAAGTTATTATTGCTAATCTTCCACCTTTTTTTAAACATTTAACAGCTTTTTCTATCGCTACTTCTAAAACTTCTAATTCTCTATTAACTTCTATTCTTATTGCTTGGAAAGTTTTTTTAGCAGGATGCTTTTTACTTCTTCCAGGATAAGCTCTTCTTATTATAGAAACTAATTCTCCTGTTGTTTCAATTGGCTTTTCTTCTCTAGCTTGACAAATATATCTTGCTATTTTTCTAGCAAATCTGTCTTCTCCAAATTCATAGATAATTTTAGAAAGTCTTTCTTCCTCATAATTATTAACTACTTCATAAGCTGAAAGAGGACTTGATTTATCCATTCTCATATCTAATTTAGTATCAAATCTATATGAAAATCCTCTGTCTTCATCATCTAATTGTGTTGAAGAAACTCCTATATCCATTAATATTCCATCAATCTCAGTTTCACCAGCCATATAGACAACTGTTTCTAAGTTTTCAAAGTTATCTTTAAAAACTTGCCATCTATCTTTATATGGTTCTAGTCTCTTAGAAGCAAACTTAATAGCTTGTTCATCTTGATCCATTGAAATTAATTTTCCATTTTGTGAAAGATGTTTTAATATTCCTTCTGAATGTCCTCCTCCACCAAGAGTACAGTCAAGATAAACTCCATCCTCATCTGTTATTAATTTTTCTATAGTTTCATAAAATAAAACTGGAATATGATAATCACTAAAAGTGTTATCTAAATTTTCACTCATTTTTTCCCTCCATTGAAAAAAATAGAGAAGCAAGCTTCTCTATTTAATTAAAACATTATGTAAAGTATTATTCTTCTTAAAACATTTAAAGCAATATATGCAAGAGCTGGAGATAAATCAATTCTCATAGACCCCATTGGAATTAACGTTCTAAATGGTGCTAAAACAGGCTCAGTTATTGCATAAACTACTTCAGTAAATTCATTTCTTTTGTAAGGTACTAACCAAGAAAGAACTACTCTAATTAAAATAATTAAATTAAGTATAGTTATTGCATAGTTAACAATATTCCATATCAGTATTTTCATATTCTCACCTCTCTATTTAATTTTCTTCTAAAAAGTGATGCTTTGTAATTTTTATATACTCTAATCCTGACCATATTGTTAAGATAACTGGTATTAGCATTAAAGCGTTATTAAAATTTAAAATAGTGTCATACTCTTTACCAAAAACAATTAATATCATTATAACTATCATTTGGGAAGTTGTCTTATATTTCCCTAATTTTATAGCTGCTATAACTTCACCCTTTGCTGCTACAACCATTCTTATTCCACTTATTAAAAACTCTCTGAAAATAACAATAATTGACATCCAAGAAGGTATATAATCTATTGCAACCATTACAACTAAAGCTGATATAACTAATATTTTATCCGCCAGAGGATCCATAATCTTTCCAAAATCCGTTATTAAATTATGTTTTCTCGCAAGATATCCATCGAAAAAATCTGTAATAGAAGCTACTGCAAATATAGCTAAAGCAATAATTCTAAAAGGCATACTTTCTGGTGAATTCTCTAAAAAATAAATAAAAGGTACTGCTAGTAATAATCTTGTGATTGTTAACTTATTAGGTAAATTCATATTGTCCCTCCCATATATATTTAATTATCTTCTAATATAGGACCTATAAAATCATACTGGAATTTTTGTTCAATTTTAACCTTTACAATATCACCTTGTTTTGCAGTTCCATCAGTAGTTAAAACTTTCCCATCAATATCTAGTGCTTGACTTCTCATTCTTCCTTCTAACATATATTCACTTTCAGAAGAAATTCCATCAATAATAACTTCAACTTCTTTTCCTATATATTTTTCATTTATATTTTCTGCTATTTCACCTTGAACATTTAAAAGATCTGCCCATCTTCTGTCCTTTATCTTTTCATCCACTTGATCTGGAAGAGAGTATGCAACTGTATCTTCCTCTCTTGAGTATTTAAAAACTCCAACATAATCAAATCTGAATTCTTTTATAAATTCTTTTAATTCTTCATAGTTTTCTTCAGTTTCTCCAGGGAATCCAACTATTACAGTTGTTCTTATAGTAGCATCAGGAATTGCAGTTCTGATTCTTCCTAAAATATCCCTTACATATTGACCAGATTTTGCTCTAGCCATACTTTGTAACATATTATCTGAAATATGTTGAATAGGTACATCAAAATATTTACAAATCTTTGGTTCTTCTTTCATAACTTGAATTAATTCATCAGTTATTGAATTTGGATACATATAGTAAAGTCTAATCCACTCTATTCCTTCTACTTTAACTAATTCTTTTAAAAGTTTCGCTAAAGCAAGTTCTCCGTAAATATCCTTTCCATATTCTGTTGTTTCTTGAGCTAGAATATTTAATTCTTTAACTCCTTGAGCAGCTAACATCTTAGCTTCCTCTACTACATCCTCTATATATCTACTTCTTAAATCTCCTCTTAAAGATGGAATTATACAATAAGTACAATGTTTGTCGCATCCTTCAGAAATCTTGATATATGCTGAATGAGGATTATTTATAAGAACTCTTTTAGTACCAGAAGTTGGTAGGAAGTCTAAACTTCCTACAACTACTTCTTTATTTCCATTCATTACATTTGTGATAATTTCACAAATCTTATCTATATCTCCAGTTCCAACAACTGCATCTATTCCTGGAATTTCTCCTATAAGTTCTTCTTTATATCTTTCAGATAAACAACCTGCTACTATTAACTTTTTTAAGTTATAGTCTTTCTTATAAGTTGCCATCTCAAGAATAGTTTCTATAGACTCCATTTTAGCATCATTTATAAATGCACAAGTGTTAACAATAACAACATCCGCTTCTTTCAAATCTTCTACTAATTGGACTTTTCCTTCACTTATAAGCATACCTAGCATGTTTTCACTATCCACCGTATTTTTACTACAACCTAAACTTATTAATCCTAATTTCATTTATCTTTCCCTCTTTTATTCTGTGATTATTCTTTTTTTACTAAGACTGATTTTTCCGTTATCAGTAGAAATTACTTTAACATCAAATTCGTCTCCTTCTTTTAATACATCTTCAACTTTCTCTACTCTTTCTTTTGAAATTTCAGATACATGTAATAATCCTTCTTTTCCAGGAAGTATTTGCATGAATGCTCCAAATTTCATAACTTTTACTACTTTACCTTTGTAGATTTCTCCAACTTCAACATCTTTAACTTGATCAGTTATTCTCTTAACTGTTATATTTAATCCTTCTAAATCTGAACAGAATATAGAAACTTTACCGTCATCAGTTATGTCTATTAAAGCTCCAGTATCTTCAACTATTTTCTTGATATTTTTTCCACCAGGTCCAATTAATGCTCCTATTTTATCAGTATCTATTTGTAATTGGTGAATTCTTGGTGCGTTTGGTGCTAATTCTTCTCTTGGTTCAGGTATAGCTGCATTCATTACTTCAAGAATTTGAATTCTTGCTTTATGAGCTTGGTGTAATGCTATTCTCATAATTTCTTCAGTAATTCCTGTAATTTTTATATCCATTTGAAGAGCTGTAATTCCAGATTTTGTTCCTGCAACTTTAAAGTCCATATCTCCTAAGTGATCTTCAAGTCCCATGATGTCTGTAAGTACTGTAAATTCTTCTCCTTCTTTTACAAGTCCCATAGCGATTCCAGCTACGTGTTCTTTAATAGGAACTCCAGCATCCATAAGTGCTAATGATCCTCCACAAATTGAAGCTTGAGAAGATGATCCGTTTGATTCTGTAATATCAGAAACAACTCTTACTGTGTAAGGGAATTTTTCTTCATTTGGCATTACATAAGATAATGCTCTTTCTGCTAGAGAACCATGTCCTAATTCTCTTCTTCCTGGTGCTCCATTTCTTCCAGTTTCTCCAACTGAGTAAGCAGGGAAGTTATAGTGTAAGTAGAATTTTTTATAATATTCTTGATTTAAGTTATCTACTAATTGCTCATTTGCTTTTGAACCTAAAGTTGTAGTTACTAAAGCTTGAGTTTCTCCTCTTGTGAACATTGCTGAACCATGAGGTATTGGTAAAGATCCAACTTCTGCATATAAGTCTCTTATTTCATCAGTTTTTCTTCCATCAACTCTATGTTTGTGATAAAGAATAGAATCTCTTACTAATTTTTTCATTAATTTATCATAATACATGTTGAATTCATCCATTATTTCTTTTGGAATTTCTTCTTCTTCAACATCTGCAAAGTTTTCTGCTACGAATTTTTCTGTTAATTCAGCTTTTAAAGCGTCTACTGCTTCTTGTCTATCTTGTTTTCCAACTTTTAATACAGCTTCTAATAATTTCTTTTCTCCATTTTCATCAATGAATGTTTTTACTACTGGATTAGTTTCTGGTTTAACAAATTCAATTTTTTCTTTTCCAGCTAATTTAACAAAAGCTTCTTGGAATTCACATAATTTTTTAATATTTTCATGCCCAAACATAATAGCTTGAAGCATAGTTTCTTCGTCCATTTCTTGAGATCCAGACTCAACCATGTTAATTGCATCTTTTGTACCTGCAACTTTTAAGTCAAGTTCACTTTCTTCTAATTGTTCAGGAGTTGGGTTAAGAACGAATTCTCCATTTATTCTACCAACACAAACTGAAGCAACTGGTCCTAAGAAAGGAATGTCAGATATCATTATTGCTGCAGAAGCACCAACGATACTTAAACAATCAGTTGTATTTACTCCATCATAAGAGAATACTGTATTTACTATTTGAACCTCATAAGTGAACCCTTCTGGGAACATTGGTCTTAGTGGTCTATCTGTTAATCTAGCTAAAAGAGTTGCATCAGTAGATGGTCTTGCTTCTCTTTTGTTGAATCCTCCTGGGAATTTTCCAGCAGCATAATATTTTTCAATATAATCTATTGTTAATGGGAAAAAGTCAATTCCTACTCTTGGCTCTTTTCCACGGTTAACAGTACTTAGCATTACAGTATCACCGTATTGAACCATAACCGCTCCATTAGATTGTCTTGCAAATTTACCAGTTGAAAGTGATAACTTTCTTCCTGCAAATTCTATTTCTAGTTTTTTTTCATCAAACATTTATTTCCTCCTAAATATTTTATAAATTATCATAGAGGAACTAGCAAATAATAAGGGAAAATATATGTATTTTAAAATTTAGTACTTTACATAATTTTTCTCTTACTACTTACTTATCAATTCACTCTACAATAATTTTATCATCTCTAAAGTATACCATTTTTAAGGACAAAAATCAAAGATAATTATAGTTAATAAAAAAAAGTAAGACCAAAAAATCCTACTCTTTTTTATTATTATCATGTCCATTTTTTTCTTCTTCTATTTTCTTTTTAACTATTTCCATTTGTTTTGCTAACCACTCATCATCACCATTGATTTCTTTAGCTTTTTCCATAAATTCAATAGCCTTATCATATTGTTTTAACATAGAATAATTCCAAGAATACTCACATAATATCCAAAAATCATCTCTTCCTTGATCTCCAGCTTTATCAAGTGCAGCAATAGCTTTATCATGTTCCATTTTTTTGCTATAGCACCAAGCTAATTGTGAATAAAGCCATACATCTTCTCTTCCTAACCCCTTGATATATTTTAATAATTCTAAAGCATCATCTACTAAACCAAGTCTTTCTAAACACCAAGCTAAATGAGAATTTACCCAAATATCATCTTCCTTATGAGATTTTGCTCCATTATAGTAATTTACAGCTTCTTTAAAATCTTCTTTTTGCTCGTAAATTAATCCCATCTCAGCATTAAGCCAGTAATCATCTCTTCCTAAATAAAAGCTTTGAATAAAATATCTAATTGCTTTATCAAATTCTTTTAGTTTAGAATAATTCCAACCAATTTCACTTGCTATCCAGATATCATCTCTTCCATAAGCTTGTGCCCTCTTTAAATAATATAAAGCTGTCTTATGTTTCCCAAGAGCCCCGTAATTCCAAGCTATTTCACTATGTAACCACCCATTTTTATCGTACTGATTTTTAAGTTCAGCCTTTAGTAAAGACTCTATAGCCTCTTTTCTTCTATCTAATTTTCCTAGAGCAGCCCCTAAATTACAGTGAAGCCAATAAGAATCTTCTCCTAGTTTTTCAAGTTCCCTGTATGCTTGCACTTCTTCTTCCAGTTTTTGTTTTTCTGTAAGCTCTTTTTTTTCTTTTTCTATAAGTTCTTTAGACATAGTATCTCCTTTACTTATTCAACTTCTTGTATTTTTCCTTTTCTTTGTAAATAACTAGCTAAATATACAAATGGAGTATCTGAAATCGCTACCATAACTTTCAAGATATAAGTTGTTATAAATATTTCCATTAAAACTTCTTTAGGATAAACTCCGTAAAAGGCAACTAACGTAAAGATAGTATTATCAATAAATTGACTCACAAGAGTACTTGCATTATTTCTTATCCATATATGCTTAGTTTCTCCGTATCTTTTTTTCCAAAATTCATAGGCCCATATATCATGAGTTTGAGAAGTTAAATAAGCAAGTAATGAAGCGCATATAAGTCTTGGCATAAAATCAAATATTCTTTTCACACCTTCAAACATCATAACTGCTTCTTCCACATCACTTGGAACAAATGATACTGCTATTTTCATAATTAAACTCATAACTATTAAAGAGAAAAATCCTATATATACTGCTCTTTGTGCATGCTTTCTTCCATAGTTTTCAGCTAATATATCTGTAACTAAAAATCCACCTGCATATAGAATATTTCCTAAAGTAGTTCCTATCCCAAATAAATCAACTAGTAACACAACTTGTATATTTGCAAGTATTGTAGAAATTGGTATCCATATGTATAACCCTATTTTACCATACTTTTTGTAAATAAATAAAATACTTAAGAAATTTACTAGTAACATAACTAACCACATTAATTCATTTTTCATTGTTCGAACACTCCTAAATCTTTATTGTCGATAAGAAGTTCCACCCTGTCATCATCTTGAAGATAACTATATTTTTCTATAAACCATTTCACTAGATCATTGTCTCTTTTTACTATTGTACCATTATCTATGAAGATATTTAAAGTTATATTTTTAAAATATTTAAGTCCTAATTCTATATCCTTGTCTATCATATCTCTCGTTTGCCCTTTTGTACACACTAGCAAACAAACTGAATACAACTCACGGCTTAATAATTTTAAAACATCTTCATTTAATTTAAAGTTTTTATTATAGCAATTTATTCTAAAATCATCATCAAAAGTTTCAAGTCCCATTCTAATTCTAACTTCAACTTCAGGAAATAATTTTCTAATTTCATCTAGTCTTTTAATATATCCATAATATATTTCAAAATAAATAACCTTTATATTTTTTTCACAGACAACCTTTTGTATCATTTTCATTGTATTTTTAGTTAATTCAAATACAGAACCTGAATTTATAACTTCTAACACTCCATATTCTCCAGTGATATTTTTTATAGTTTCTTTATTAACTCTATCTATTTCTTCTTCATCTAGAGAATTATCTTCTATATAGTTACAAAAACTACATTTTCCATATCCACAAGGAAAACTTTTTAAAAGGACAATTTCACGTCTATGTTTATCTTGAATTTTATTATATCTAATTCCCATTTAACCTCCTTTTTTTAGAAATAAAAAAGGGCAGAATACATCTGCCCTAATAATCTAAATAATGTTAAATTTAGACCTAGTTTTTTATAGATGGTTTAACTGTGCAGAACATCTTTCAAGGTAAAGTATAATGATATTTTCAAATTTTGTCAATGTTTTTTTATATTACATTTTTCTTTGCAAGTTCATCATACAACATGTGAGGTTTTTCTAAATGTATGGCGTCCATTCCTAACTTTTTAGACGTATTTACATTTACTAAAGTATCATCAATAAACAAACATTCCTTTGGATCTAATTTATATTTTTCAAATAGCATATTATAAATTTTTTCCTCAGGTTTTAAAAGTTTAACATGTCCTGAAATTATTTTCCCTGTAAAAAGTTTGAAAAAATCCCATTTTCCGTATATATTATCAAAAGCTGGATAATGAAAATTAGAAATAATATATAGCTTATACTTTTTTTGTAATTTCCTTAAAATATTAATATTTTTTTCAATTGGATTAAGACAATCTATAATATAGTTTTCAAATAATTTATCAATAGCTTCTTTGCAATAAGGTAATTTTTCTTTAAAATAATTTATAGCATTACTATATTCTAAAGTCCCTCTATCTAATTCTTGCCACTCTTTTCCTAAAAAAACTATTTTAAAAAATTCTTCCTTATATTTGTCTTCCACATTTTCATTTACAAATTTTTGAGGATTAAATTCTATCAGAACATTTCCTAAATCAAATACAATATTTTTTAACATATTCATTCTCCTTTAGAATTTAACGTCTCTTTCTCCTGCTTCAATACGTTTAAGTCCATCTGCAACTTCTTTATAATATTCTTTATCTTTTAATTTTTCTAAATGTTTTTCAATTACAGAATTTGCAATTTTAACTGTTTCTTCACTTGCATAATCTAATACATATTCTTTTAACGTAAACATTGCATTTGGAATACAGTAGTTATGAACAAATTTAGATTTTGCAACCTTCATAAATTCTTCCCCTGTTCTTCCTGCTCTATAACACGCTGTACAAAAAGATGGAATTTCTCCTGTTTCACAAACTGTTTTAACAACATCATCTAAAGAGTTGTCATCATGAATTGTAAATTGTTCAGCATCATTTAATTGATTTGCTTTTTTAGATTTTGCATAAGCTCCTACTCCAATTCTAGTTCCTGCATCTATTTGAGATACTCCTAAAGGAATAACTTGGTCACGAACTTCTTTTGGTTCTCTAGCTGTACAAATCATTCCTGTATAAGGAACTGATAATCTAATTATTGCAACTAATTTTTTAAAGTCTTCATCTGATACTTTATATTCTAATTCTCTACTAAGAGGTGTTGCATTTGCAAATGTTACTCTTGGGAAAGATATTGTATGTGGTCCTACACCATTGAACTTTTCTTCCAAATGAATAGTATGATATAAAAGTCCCATAACTTCAAATCTCCAATCATAAAGTCCAAATAAAACACCTAGACCCATGTCATCTATTCCACCTTCCATGGCTCTATCCATAGAATATAATCTCCAACGATAATGCCCCTTCATTGTATCTTCAGGATGCATATATTTATAAGTTTCATGATGATAAGTTTCTTGGAAAACTTGAACTGTTCCAATTCCTATATCTTTTAATTTTGCAAACTCATCTTTTCTTAATGGAGCACAGTTTATATTTGCACGACGTATTTCTCCATGCTCTGTTTTTGTATCATATACAGTTTTTACTGTATCTACCATGTAATCAACTTGTGTATTTGGTGATTCACCATAAACAAGTATTGTTCTTTTTTGTCCTTCTTCAATCATTACCTTAGTTTCTTCAGCTACTTCTTCTAAAGAAAGAGTTTTACGTTTCATAACTCCATTATCACATCTAAAACCACAATATCTACATCTATTTACACATTCATCACTACAGTATAATGGAGCAAAAAATACTAGTCTGTCTCCATATACTTCATGTTTTAATTTATAAGCTAATTGATACATTTCCTCAATAGTTTCTGGATCTTTATTTTGAATTAATATAGCTGTCTCTTCTGGTTCTAATCTTACACATTGTTCAGCTTTTTTTAAAACTTTTCTTACTTCTTCCTTTGAAGGTGCTTTTGCTTCATTTAATTTTTTCCAAATCAAATCATCATCGATAAAGTCCTTCTCCATTTTATCGTATTCTGCCATTTCTTTAGCATACTTTTGTGTGAAATTCATTTTATGAATCCTCCCTAATCTTTTAATTTAGTTAACATTGATTTGACAGTTACCCCTTGAATTCTTCCAAGTTTGCCTGTCATTGCACATATTTCGTCATTTGTACCTTCAGCAATTAACGTAATTACAGAGATTCCATGTTTTTTATAAGGAATACCCATTCTTCCTACTATAAAATCAGAATATTCGTGTAAAACAGCATTCACCAAATAAAATTTATCTAAATTTTCTACTACGATTCCTATTGTTGCTATTCTATATTCATTTTCTATGCACATAAACATCTCCTTCCCTAACCTAATTAACCTTAAAGATAAAAAAAACTCCCTTGTAGACACAAAGGAGGCCCTTGAATTTATTAATAAGCCTTTCTCTACGGAAATACCGACGAGTCAGATATCTTCAAAGCCCTGCACTCCCAAGTAAAATTTTACAAGCAAATACATTGCATCCTTACTAAATTATATTCCATGGTTAATAAATTGTCAACATCTAAAGATGTCTTTTAAATATTTATTTTTTTTGTATTTCTATTTTATTTCTTCCGCTATTTTTAACTCTATATAGAGCAATATCTGCTCCTTTGGCTAGTTCAGATAAATTTTTATCATATGTTTTTAAGAAACTTATCCCAACACTCACAGTTATGTTTATATTTTTATCATTCACAACAAAGACATATTCATTAATCTTTTTCTGCAAATCAGACATGAGTTTTTTAGCTTCCTCAACATTTGTATTAGGAAGAACATAAGCAAATTCCTCTCCCCCTAATCTTCCTAATAAATATTCATTCCTTACAAATCCTTTCATTATTGAAGATAATTCTTTTAAAACTATATCCCCTGCATCATGACCATATTCATCATTAATACTTTTAAAATAATCAACATCCACCATTGCAAAGGAAAAATCTTTTCCCTCTTCCTTACTTTTCTTAAAAGCTAACCTTGCCTTTTCTATAAAAGCTCTTCTATTCATAAGTCCAGTTAAAGCATCAGATCTAGCAAGCAAATATAATTTTTCTTCTTGGTAATGTTCCCTTGTAATATCAGCTGAAACTCCTCTAAAACCTTTAAATTTATTTTCTTCATTATAAATAGCTACTCCACTCATCTGCAACCAAACTTCATAACCATTTTTATGAACGACAACATATCTTCTTTTGTAAAGTTTTTCTTTCCTATCTACACTTTTATAAAGATCATTTTCAAATCTTTTTTTATTATCCTCTTTTAAAATATCATATACAGACATATTCAGAAGTTCTTCTTGAGAATAACCTATAACTTTTTCAGCTTTTTTAGATACATAATTAAATTTACTATCTTTTCCTATTTCCCAAACTATTTCTTCAGCAGCCTCAGTTACATCTAAAAACCTTTGCCTACTTTCATGTAGCTTTTCTTTAGCCATATTAAGTTGATAGTTTAAAGAAATTAAAACCATCAAGAAAAAACTTAAAATTACTATTCCAACTGCTCCAAAAAAAGCATATTCCTTTGGAGTAAAATTACCTCGAGTATAAACATTATGTGCATAAATAAATTGATAATTAAGTGGAATTAATATCATCGTAAAAAACACTTGTGATTTATTTTTTAATAACAATATTTTCATCTCCTTTTAAATCCTATTTATAATAACACACCACACTTACATATTATACCACTTTAAAAGGAAAACTTAAACTATATTACAAAATAACATCTTTTTATACAAACATAGCAACTAACATAACTGATAATTCCGCCATTATCATTCCACCCCAAACAAAGCTTTTTCCTAAAACTAGAGGTACTGCAAAGATAAAGATACTATTTAAAACAAAACTTCTAAGCCCTGAAATAATTAAAGCATAATTTGTATTTTTAGTAGCTAAATAATAAACTGTATATACAATATTAACTGAAGCAAAAATGAAAGAAATTCCATAAACACTCATACATTTATAAGCTATTGATATAAGATCCTCGTCTGAATTAAATATGGAGATAATACTTTTTCCAAACACTAACATGATTCCATATATAATTACAGAAAGTAAAATATTTAATTTAATTCCTTTTTTAAAGAAATAGTTAGCTTTTTCCTTTTTATTTTGTCCAATACTTTGACTAATAAGAGGCTGAATTCCTTGACCTAAACCTGTAAACACACAAATCACTATTACTAGTATATATGAAATTACAGAAAATGCAGAAACTCCAATATCCCCAAATATTTTCATAGCAAGATAATTATAACATAATATTGTAACTGGTTGACTCATTTGAGTAATAAACTCAGGCCTTCCTATTTTTATAATATCTAAAAGATTCTTTTTATTTATTTTAGGCATTGATATTTTTAAAGTTCCTTTTCCACTTACAAAATGAAATAAAAGAACTATACAAGCTAATATCTGACCTAATCCTGATGCTATTGCAGCTCCTTTTAATCCCATGTTTAATGGAAAAATTAATAACCAATCTAGAAAAACATTTGTAACTGCTCCTGTTATCATTCCCCACAAAGCAAGTTCAGGATTATTATCATTTCTAACAAATACAGATAAAATAGAACTTCCACAAAAGAAAATTCCAAAAATAACATAGTATTTTAAATAAGTAGCAGTTCCTTCCTCTAAAACTTTACTAGCTCCTAAAAATCTTGCTAGTTGAACTGGAAATAAAACACTTATCAAGGTCATAAACAAAGAAAAAGAAAAAACAATCATCAAACTTAAATTAAAATAATTATTCGCTTTTTTATAATCTTTTTTTCCAAATTCTATTGAAGTTAAAGTTGCTCCACCCATGGCAACCATCATTGTAACTGCTGTTAACAAAGAAATGAAAGGTATTGCTATATTAACTGCTGCAAGTCCAGTTGTCCCTACTCCTCTTCCAACAAAAATTCCATCCACTACAAAATATAAACCTGTAACTAACATTGCCCCAATTGACGGTATTACAAATTTATAAAACTTTTTATCATCTGATAAATTTTCTAACATGTATCCCCCTTATATTTTTTCTACTTTATGATATAATGAAAGTATAAACTATACCATAATAGGAGAGTCAATGAAAATGAATGAAAATAAAGAAAAATTTTTATCAATAGGACAAGTGGCTAATTTAAAAGGTGTTAGTGTTAAATCTTTAAGATATTATGAAAGATTAGGAATATTAATACCTGCATACATAAATGAAGAAACAGGATATCGATATTATAAAATTGAACAAATGATTATAATTGATTTGATAATTAATTGCATTAACTTAGATATTCCTCTTAAAAACTTTCATAATTATTATGCAAAGGATAAACTTTTAAATGTAAAAAAACTTCTAGAAGATGGAATTAAGATTGCCAATGAAAAAAAAGCTAAAATAGATAAAACTTTAAAAAATTTAAATTATATTTCAAATCATTTAAAAACAACTGAAGAAATAAAAAAACATAAAGGAACATACGAAATTTCCTGTAAAGAACGTTTTTTTATAACTTGTAAGTGGAGTGGAGATGTAAATAATTTAAAAGAATTTATAAAAAAAATAACTGACCTTTATAATCAATGTGAAGATCTTGATTTAGAAAGTAAGTTTAATCAAGGAATAATAATTATAAATGAAAATAGCACCATAAAAAAAATGGTATTCCTAGAAATATCTAAGAATACCAAATATATTGAAAATTTAATTGTCATCCCCAAAGGGGAATTCACCTGTGAGATTTTTGATTATGATGAAATCTCAATCATTGAAAATAAATATTTAGAAAAACTAATTCCTTCAAAGGAAGGGATTTATATATTTAGAGAATTATATGACAACTATGCCAGCTACAATCCTACTCCTCTTGAAGTACAAGTTTACATCAAAGGAGCAAATAAATAAAGTACATCTATGAAGAAATTATATATGAAGCTTTTATTATAGTCTTCTTGTGTAATTTCTTCACTCACCCTTAATGTATTTATAAAATCATCCCTAACTTCTTTTACTGAATTAGTCTCATACATCCAAGTACCACATTCAAAATGATGAAATAAAGATCTATAATCTAAATTAATAGATCCAACTATAGCTAATTTATCATCTGATACCAATGTTTTTCCATGAATAAATCCTGGAGTATATTCATATATTTCTATTCCATAATCACAAAGTCTTTTATAATTTGAACGAGTAAGCATATGAACTGCTTTCTTATCCCAAATACGAGGTGTTATAATTTTTATTTTAACACCTGATTTAACTGCATTAATCAAAGCATTTTGCATCATATCATCTATGATTAGATATGGTGTAGTTATATAAATATATTTTTTTGCATTACTTATAATATTTAAAAGTAGATCTACTGCTAAGTTATCCTCATCAATAGGACTACTTGAAAATGGAATACAAAGTCCATTAGCTTTATTAGAATTTTCTATATTACCCTTATATTTTTCCACATCTACACTTACATCTCTAGTAAAGCTCCATGTTTCTAAAAATATTTTTGCAAATTCAAAAGCTGAATCACCTGTAACTTTAATTCCCATGTCCTTCCAGTGTCCATATTTTACAATAGCATTAATATATTCATCTGCAATATTAATCCCCCCATTAAAAGCTACCTCCCCATCAATAACTATAATCTTCCTATGGTCACGATTATTTACATTTGTATTAATCACTGGTTTAACAGGATTGAATATCTCAGTTTCTATCCCCTTACTTTCTAAAAACTTAGGATATTTAGGATCCAAAGTAGCAAAACAACCTATATCATCATACATAACCTTAACTTCAACACCAGCTTTCGCCTTTTCAATTAAAATTTCTAAAATACTACCCCACATTTCTCCTGTATTAATAATAAAACTCTGAATGAAAATATATCTCTTTGCTTTTTCAAGCTCTATTAAAACTTCTTTAAAAAATTTCTCCCCAATTTCAAGATATTTAGTTTCATTATTTATACATACATTATAATGAGCATGATGATTAAGTAATTGGACTTGTCTTTTAGGATAATCTAACTGACAAGTATCATATAATGTATATTTCCTTTGATATTTATGAGTATTTTTCATAATGCTTTTCTTTAATTTTTTTCTATCTCTTTGTAATAGGAAGATTAATATTACTGCAAAAACAGGAAAAACAAAGATTAATATTATCCAAGCTATTTTAAAATTCCCTATTAATTCAGATCTAATAATAGTTAACCCAATTAATAAAGACACAAATGCTAAGATTCCTTCAATATGTGCAATACTACCAAACAAGTCTGTAAATAAAAATGAAAATAACATTATTTGTAAAATAGCTGCTAATAAAATAATTATACTTCTTTTCAAAATCGAACTTTTCATAGGCAACTCCTTTTAACTCTCATACTCTAGCTTTTATTGTGTAATTCAAATTTTATTTCACTTTTTTATAAACATATAATTCATGAATTTCTTTATCATAACCTTCATAGAAACCAACTGGCATTCCTCTATCAACCTTTGTTCCACGATTTGATAAAACAACTAACTCATTTGTTTCAGGATCTATTGATAGTCCTTCTATTTCTCCAGCTCTTCTAAAGTCCTTCATTTCACGGAATAATCTTGTATATGTAGCTGTTTTGTTTAAATCAGATACATCACAAATATAAATGTTATCACTTTCATCATAGTCAGCGTCTCCATCATCAGCAGAGATTAACACTTTACCATCAACACAGAATATTCCTTGTGTGTATTGTGGGTCAGGACGTAAATGAACTTTTCCATCATATTTTTTAGTTTCTAAATTATAACGATAGATATATCTCCCCTTTGTCCAATCTGCCATCCAAACCATGTTTCTCTCACGATCAACAGCTAAACCACAAACTTCAACTTGCCCTGAAGTTTCATCCCAAGGAATTGAATATTTATATTCTAAAGTTTTTGCATCATAAACTGCAACTTGAATATTTTTACTTACACCAAATTGAAATATTTCTATTCCAGTGTAAATCTCTCCATTCCATACATCGATGTCTCCTAAATGGTTTGCTTCTTTTTCTAATTTTGTGAAAGGATTTTCATTTTTAGCAACAAGTTCACCATCTTTAGTATACTTATATAAAGCTTTACTATTAGACACATAATAATAATCTTTATCAATAGCTATCCCTTGTCTTCCTTTAACTTCAATCACTTTCTCTAATTTGTATTCCTCACCTAATTTTGCTGCTCCTAATAAATTAGTACTCAATGTAACTACTGCAAAAAACATCATGATTCTTTTTAACATTTACATCACTCCATAAATTAAATAACACAACACACAATTGATACAAAACACACAAAACACACACAATAAATTTGTTTAACTTACACAATAAAGCCACCTATGTATTATATCCTATTTTTTATTAATTTAAAAGTTTTTTTATGTAATTTTTAACTTCCTCATAGTCTCCATTAGTCTCATTTATCTTCTTAACTATTGCTGTTCCTACAATAACATTGTCAACATACTCATATATTTTTTTTACATCTTCAGAGCTACTAATCCCAAAACCAACTGCTACGGGGATATCTGAGTATTTTTTAACTTCCTCAATATACTTTTCAAAGTCCTTATAAAAATCAGATTCTCTACCAGTTACGCCTAAAGATGAAACTGTATATACAAAGCCACTTCCTCTAGAAAGAGTCTTTGCCATTCTGTTATTTGATGTAGGAGTTGCAAAGGGAATTAAAGCAACTTTTTCTTGATCTAAATATTCTAACATTTCATCTTGTTCTTCGTATGGCAAGTCAGGTATTATCAATCCATCTATTCCAACTTCTTCACATCTTTTTATAAACTCTTTTACTCCATAATTATATATAGAATTATAATATATAAGAAAAACTAAAGGTATATTTATTTCATCTCTAAATTTACTAATTTCGTCAAAGATAGATCTTAGATTAACTCCTTTTTCTATAGCTCTTTGTCCTGCACTTTGAATAACTGGTCCATCTGCCAAAGGATCTGAGAAAGGAACTCCTATTTCTATAACATCACAGCCTCCATCTTCTAAAGCTCTAACCATAAGTCCTAATTTCTCCAAACTAGGATCCCCCCCTGTTAAAAATCCTATAAAATTTTTCTTCTTTTCTCTTAATTTTTTTTCTAATCTATTCATAGTCATAACTCCTTATTTATTTAATTTGTGAATGTCGTTGTTTTCATAATAGTCCATTATTGTATTCATATCCTTATCCCCTCTTCCAGAGATATTTATAATTATAATGTCATCTTCTGTAGTTTCATCAATTTCTCTTAGAGCAAGAGCAACTGCGTGAGAACTTTCAATTGCTGGAATAATTCCCTCAACACTTGATAATTCTTTTAATGCAACTAAAGCTTCCTCATCATTTACAACTTCATAACGAGCTCTATCTACACTTTTCAAATAAGTATGCTCAGGACCTACACCAGGATAATCAAGACCTGCTGATATTGAATGAGCTGGACAAATATTTCCATTTTCATCTGTAAATAATGCTGATTTCATTCCTTGGAAAACTCCTATATTAAGTTTTACTTCATCTGATAAAACTACAGCATGTTTCCCTGATTTTACTCCTAGTCCACCAGCTTCAGCTCCTATTAATTTAACATTTTCATCTTTAACAAAGGAATGAAATATTCCCATTGCATTACTTCCCCCACCAATACAAGCATATATCCTATTTGGTAGTCTTCCCTCTTTTTCTAAAATTTGAGCTCTAGCCTCTTCTCCTATAACTTTTTGAAACTCTCTAACCATATAAGGATAAGGATGAGGACCTACAACTGAACCTATAACATAGAAAGTATCTTCAACACTACGAACCCATTCTTTTATAGCCTCATTAGTGGCATCTTTCAAAGTACTTGTTCCACTTGTAACTGATACAACTTCAGCATTTAATAATTTCATTTTAAATACATTCAAAGATTGTCTTTCAACATCTTCTTTCCCCATGAAAACTCTACATTCCATTCCCATTAATGTAGCTACAGTTGCAACTGCCACACCATGTTGTCCAGCTCCTGTTTCTGCAATAACTTTTGTTTTCCCCATTCTTTTAGCTAATAAAACTTGCCCTAGAACATTATTTATTTTATGAGCTCCTGTATGATTTAGATCTTCTCTTTTTAAATATATTTTTGCTTTCCCGTATTTCTCACTAAGAGCCTTTGCATAATATAAAGGGTTTGCTCTTCCCACATATTCCTTTAAATAATAATTATATTCATCCATAAACTCCTTATCATTTAAAGCCTCTTTCAATTCTTTATCTAAGTCTAATAATGGATTCATTAAACTTTCTGGAACATATTGTCCTCCGAATTCTCCAAATTTTGTCATAACATAACCTTCCTTTCATTAATTAATGTTTTCAAATAATAATTTTATTTTTTCTCTATCCTTTATTAAATTTGTCTCAACTCCTGAATTAACATCTATAACATCAGCCTTTGAAATATTTATTGCATTTTTTATATTCTCACTATTTATTCCCCCTGCAAGAATTTTCTTTTGATCTAATTTTATGTTTTTTATTAATCCCCAATCAAAACTTTCTCCAGTACCTCCGAACTTTCCTTTTTTGAAGGTTTCAAATAATATCCCATCAACCATTTTATATTTTTTTAATTCTAGAATATCTAACTCTTCCTTAACATGTACAACTTTCCATATTTTTATATTTCTTGACTTTAAATTTCTTTTTAATTCTCTTATATATTTTATACTCTCATTTCCATGAAGCTGAATAATTTTAAGCCCACATATTTCAATTGCTTTTATAACAAAAGAAATATCTTCATTTACAAAAACTCCAACTGGTAAAATACCCTTCCTTAAATTTCTAATTAAAATCATTCCCTTAGCCAAAGGAATCTTTCTTTTAGAATTAGAAAAAATAAAGCCAGCATATTTTAAATTAAACTCATTTATTATTTCTATCTCTTCTAGTTCTTTAATTCCACATATTTTTATTTCCATAATTTTTCCTTTTTAATTAGAATAATTTTCTTTAAATTCCCTTGCCAAATTTTTCATAGAAGGAGCTCTCATAAAACTTTCACCAACTAAAATACCGTCAATTTTTACCTTTGATAGCTTTTTAATATCCTCTTCATTTTTTATACCTGATTCACTAACAACTAAAATATTTTTAGGAATATATCTTCTTAAATCTATTGTATTTTTTACATCAGTGGTAAAACTTTTAAGATCTCTATTGTTTATACCTATAATATCTGCTCCAATATCTAAAGCTATATCTATCTCTTCCTTTGTGTGAACTTCCACCAAGACATCTAAATCTATTAACTTTGCTGTGTCGTAAAGTTCCTTTAATTTCTTTTTATGTAAAATATTTACAATTAATAATATCGCACTTGCACCTAGAGCCTTTGCATTATAAATTTGAATCTTATCCAAAATAAAATCTTTACAAAGAACAGGAATTTCAACTTCTTTTGCTACATTTTGCAAATATTCATCCCTTCCTAAGAAAAATTCTTCCTCTGTTAACACTGAGATAGCATCTACACAGATATTATATTTTCTTCCTAATTTGCAAGGATTAAAATCTTCTTTTATCAATCCCTTGGAAGGAGAAGCTTTTTTTATTTCACCAATTATACTTAACCCTTCTTTTTTTAAAGCTTCATAAAAAGTCATCTTCCTTTTAGTTTTATATTTTTTTTCTATAAATTTTAATTTTGCATCTACAATTTTTTTCAAATATTCTTCCATACCTACACCTCATTACTAACTATTATAAATTCTTCTAATTTTTTTAAAGCTAGTTTCTCATCTATTATTTTTTTAGCTCTTAAAATCCCCTCTTCTATGGAAGAAACTAAGTTAGAAGCATACATTGCAGCAGCTGAATTTAATATAACAATATCTCTTTTGGGTCCTTTTTCTCCTGCAAAAATATCTCTTATTATTTTCTTATTAAAACTAGCATCTTTTCCCTTAAGATCTTCCTTTGTACATTTATTCATCCCAAAGTCTTCAGGATTCAAAGTATATTTTTTTATATCTTTTTCATTTAACTCTAAGATTTTAGTATTACTTGTTAAAGTTATTTCATCTAATCCATCTTCTCCGTGAACTATAAGAGCTTTTTTTACACCTAAATTCTTTAAAACTTTCCCGTAAATATCCATTAGTCTTTCTTCATAAACTCCAACTAGCATATGATTTGCAGATCCTGGATTTATAAGAGGTCCCATTATATTAAAAATTGTTCTAAATCCTAAATTTTTTCTAACCTTTCCAACATTTTTCATTGCTTTATGAAACAAAGGAGCATACAAGAAACTTATATTGCATTTTTCAACGCATCTTTTTGCTTTATCAGGATCTAAATTTATATTAACTCCTAATCCTTCCAAAACATCTGCACTACCGCAATTACTAGAAACTGAACGGTTACCATGTTTTATAACACAAAGACCACTTGCAGCAAGAACTATAGAAGTTGCAGTGCTGATATTAAAAGTATTAGAAGCATCTCCTCCAGTTCCAACTACATCAACCATAACTTTATTATCCACATGAACTTTTGTAGCTAGATTTTTAAGAACCTTCGCTCCAGCAGTAACTTCAACAGGAGTTTCTTTTTTTATTAAAAGAGCTGTTAAAAAACTACTAATAAGAATATCATCACTTTCTTCATTCATAATATAGTTCATTGCATATTCCATTTCTTTTGCATCTAAATCTTGCATATTAACTAGTTTTTTTATTATTTCTTTCATAAATTCCTCCTATCTACATAAATTCACAAAATTTGCTATTATTCTGTCACCACTTTCTGTAAGTATTGATTCTGGATGAAACTGAAGACCATAAACATCATAATCTTTATGTTTTATCCCCATTATTTCATCACCAGCAGAAGTTAAAATCTCCAAATCTTCTGGTAAATCTTCCACTATTAAAGAATGATATCTTGCTACTTTTATCTTACTTGGCATATTTGCAAATAATTTATCATCATTTAAATCTATCTTACTTGTTTTACCATGCATTATTTTTTTGCTGTGAGCTAGCTTCCCACCAAAGACAACTCCTATAGCTTCATGCCCTAAACATATTCCAAGTATAGGAATTTTATTATAGTATTTTTCTATTACTGGAATTGTTATTCCTGCTTCATAGGGAGTTTTGGGACCTGGACTTATAATTATTCCCTTTATGTCTAGCTTATCTAATTCCTCTAAAGTTATTTCATCATTTCTATACACAACTATATCTTTATTGTATTTCCCAACATATTGATATAGGTTATAAGTAAATGAATCATAGTTATCTATCATTACTATCATAATATCTCCTTTCCTGTTATAGCTTTAACACAAGCTCTTAATTTATTTATAGTTTCTTCATACTCAGCTTCAGGATCTGAATCATATACTATCCCTGCTCCAGCTTGTATATTTATAACATCATCTTTTTTCACAATTGTTCTTATTGCTATACAAGTATCCATTGTATTATTAAATCCAAAATATCCAACTGCTCCTCCGTAAACTCCACGTTTTAAGTTTTCTAATTCATCAATTATTTCCATAGCTCTAATTTTAGGAGCACCACTTAATGTCCCTGCTGGAAAGAAACTTTTAAAAGCATCAAATATACTTTTATCTTCCCTAAGTTCTCCTTCTACTAAGGATGTTATATGCATTACATGAGAACAATCTTTTACATTTAAATAATTTGGAACCTTTACAGAGCCTATCTTTGCAATTCTTCCCATATCATTTCTCCCTAAATCAACTAACATATTATGTTCAGATATTTCCTTTTCATCCTTTAAAAGTTCTTCTTTAATTCTTTTATTTTCTCCTTCATCCTTTGATATTTTTCTTGTTCCTGCTATCGGACAATTTTTAACTATATTATTATTTACTTCAACTAACATCTCTGGACTAGAACCTATAACTTCATAATTATTCATTTTAAGATAATACATGTAGGCAGAAGGATTAACTTGAGTTAATTTTCTATATAAATCCAATGAATCAACATCTTTTTTTATTCCACTAAACCTTTGACTTAAAACAACTTGGAATATATCCCCTGCATATATATAATCTTTAGCCTTTTTCACATTATTTATAAACTCTTCCTTTGTAACATTACTTTTAAAATCAATATGGAAATCTTCAAGTTCATAATTTAATTTCACATCTTTATTTATAAGGCTTTCAATTTCTTCAATCCTTTCCTCTGCCTTCTCTTCCCCCTCCTTAGTAGGTTCTTCTAAAACAACAATATGTATTTTTTGATATAAATGATCATAAGCTAAAAATTCCTTTGTGAACAACAAATCTACAACTGGAGTATTTATCTCATCTTTATTTTCATTTGGTATTCTTTCGTAAAATCTTATACTGTCATAGGAAATAGCTCCTACTGCTCCTCCTACAAAATCAAGTCTTGTTGTATTTTCAACATCTATTTCATCTAAATATTTTTTTATTATGTCAAATGGATTTCCCTTAAGAATTTTTAAGCTATGATCCTTTTGAACTCTAATAGATTTTTCATCTCCTTTTAGGAACATATAAGGTTTTCCAAGAAATGAATACCTTCCCTTTGGATGAAATTTTTCACCACTTTCTAGTAAAAAGCCAACTTCATCTTTGATGTATTTTTTAAATAAGGTGATCGGTGTTTCTATATCACCTGAAATAATTTTTTCGTAAGTTTTTAATTTCATTTTGCCCCTCCAGTATAAAAAAGTATAAAAAAAATCGTCCCAAAAAACTGGGACGATTAACTCGCTATGCCACCCATAAGTTATTATAAAAAAAACGTCTATAAAAAGACGTAATAATAACCATAATAGTTTTTAATACGGAATTTTCTAATTCGATATCTTATCTCTGTAACGGGAGAACCCGGCTGCAGCTACTATATTTCACCTCGCTCCTCATAGATCCATTCATCATCAACATTTGTACCGTCCTTTCCACCAACCGACGACTCGCTAAAACAAACAATTTAATGATTACTACTTCTAATCATTGGATTTCTTTATTTAATTTTGCATATACTATCATACATTTTTTCTTTTGTAAAGCTTTTTTTTAAAAAATTTATATTTTCAATTTATAAAATCAAATACTGCCTCTTTATTTACACTAAAAATAAATATTATTCGTTTTCATCGGCATATTTTACAAGAGCTCTAAAGAAAACTATAAACTCTTCATCTCCATCATGAACATGCCATTCTGGATGGAATTGTAGAGCTTCTACAAAAGTTGCACCTTTATATTCTACAGCTTCAATAATTCCATCTGGAGCTGTTGCTACAACTTCTAGATTTTTCCCTAAATCTTTTATACATTGATGATGCCAAGAATTAACTGTTATATCTTCTGGTCCCATAATAGCACTTAAGTGAGTTCCTCTTTTTATATTAATTTTATGATATACAAAATTTTCTTTTCTAGGATCTCTATGAACTATATTTGTTTTGTATTGTGTTGGAATATCTTGATATAATGTTCCACCACATACTACGTTTAACATTTGTAATCCACGACAAGTTGCTAACATAGGCATATCATCTTTTAATGCTGCTGTTATCATCCAGAAATCAGAAGTATCTCTAGCTGAATTTGTTTTTTCTAGGTTTCTATGAGGTTTTTCCCCGTAATAAGAAGGGTTAACATCCTCTCCTCCTGTCATAATTAATCCATCTACAGTTGCTAAAGCAGCTTTAGCTTCTTCTTCTCCAGTAACTTTTGGTAATACAACTGCTATACCTCCAGCTTTTTCAACACCATCTATATACACTTGAAGACTTTCTGAATAGTCCTCATTTTTAAAATCTTTTCTCCAAGCAATACCTATTTTTGGCTTATCTTTTTTGTTTCTTATGGAAAAATTATTACAACCTACACAAAGAACTGCAAAAAGCATAATAACAAGGTTTAACATCAAAGTCTTAAATTTAATTCTTTTCATCTTTACCCCCCAAAAAATTTATTAAGAGGCAGTAGTTAATTTGCTAATATTTAATTGAAAAGTCCAGTAAAGATAACACTATACCTTGAGTATACTATCCACCTATCCATTTGTCAAACGCAAAGTTAGAAACTAGTCATCAAAAACAAAAAAACACCCCTCAGGGTGTTTTAAAGAATTATTACCACTATCTTCCGATTTTTTTTAATATCCAACTTTATAAACTTTTCCATCTTTCATCATTATTTCACACATTTGACCATCCCTATTTATCATCATTTTTCCATCTTTCATCATTACTTTATGCATCATTCCATCTTTGTCTTTAACTAACATCATCTGACCATCTTTCATCATCATTTGATTGTCTTCTACCATCATCATTTTCCCGCTTTTATCTCTCATCATCATTGTTCCTAATTCTTCTTTTTTATTGTTATACATATTAGAACAACCAACTAGAAGAAAAGCTGCAAATATACCCAAACCTAACATTTTAAATTTTTTCATATTTCGCCTCCAATTAAAACAGATATTAATTAATAATTAAACGGAGTGTAATGTTAACGCTCTTCACCTCGAGTATATAACTAGTATAATGTTTTGTCAAATGACTTCTAAATGTTTTTTATATTCTTTCTATTATTGTTTCTTTTGCTAATCTTGATTTAGGTAATTTAGCATTAAAGTCATCTTCTGAATGATACCCTATAGATACAACTACACACGAAGTAAATCCTTTTTCTCTTAATTTAAATTCTTCGTCTAATACGTTAAAATCAAAACCTTCCATAGGAATAGCATCCAAACCTAAAATAGCTACTCCTAACAAAAATTGCCCTAAATTTAAAAACACTTGTTTTTCTGCCCAATGTTCTATATCTTTAAGCTCATATCTATGTTTATTCACAAAAAAACTTCTCCCTGAATGTTGATCTAACTTTATTTGTTTTTCTGAAAATCTTCCATCTTTATCTTCTTTTTCTAAAACTTCTAGCAAATACTTTTCATCTACATCATGCCTTCCACAAAATACAACTACTGCACTTGCATCTAAAACTTTTTCTTCATTAAATTTATAAAAACCTGCTGCTGATTTTGCAATTTTTTCTTTTCCTTCTTTAGTTGAAGCTAATATAAAATGCCATGGTTGTGCATTAGTAGAAGAAGGTGATAATTGCAATAAATTTTCTACCATTTCTATTTGTTCTTTTGATAATTCCTTATTTGGAATAAATTTCTTAGTAGAAAATCTTTTGTTTAAAATATTTAATAGTTCCATATATTTCTCCTTTTAGTTAATAAAAAATAAAAAATACCAGTTGTAACTTTTCTTGTTACATCAGTGTACCACACAAGAGTTGTAATGTCAATTGTTACAACTCAAAAAAATATAAAAAAAATGCAGATATCAATCCGCATTCTTTATATATATTGTTTTGTCTCATCAAATAACATTTGTAAAGTTTTACTTTTCATCTTATCGGTCATCGCTTCTTGAATTTCATTTAAATGAGAATCAAGAATTGTATGAATATTTTTACCCAATGGACAATCGCAATTAGGGTTCATGTGAAAATTAAAAAAATTTTCTTCAACTGCTTGAATTGCATTAAATATATCTAGTAAAGTTATATCTGATAAATCTTTTTTTATTTTCGTTCCTCCAACTCCTGCTTTAACCTCAACTAAACCTGCTTCTTTTAATTGACCTATTAATCTTCTTATTATTACAGGATTAACATTTGTACTCCCTGCAATAAAATTAGATGTTACTTTTCTATCCTTTGAAAATGCTGCTATACACAGCATAGTTTGTATTGCTATTGTAAATCTTGATGTTATTTTCATATATATTCCTCCCATAACTAATGTTATCAGACACAATATATAATGTCAAGTTTAAGACTTCTATCTTAATAATCAATTTAATTTTACACTTCTTTTTTATTAGCTGCTCTTTCTCTTAAAAAATATTCATCTACATCCAATAAAAATTTAATTATAGTCTCAATTTCTTTTTCACCATATTTATCTAAAAGTTCTTTAATTTTATCATATATATCCGAGTGATAAACTTCATGACTATCAAAGGCTTTTTTCCCTTTTTCAGATAACACTAACACTATTTCTTTTTTATTAACTGGATTATTTTCTTTAATTATATATCCTTTTTTATGCATCTTATTTACAAATTTAGATGCAGCCGCTTTAGAAATTTCCATAAAATTTGATAATTCTGTTAAATTTACCCCTTTGTTAACTCCTATATAATAAATTGTATGTATTTCACTAGAAAACAATTCCTCCCCTGTACCAAACTCTCTAGGAATCTTAGATGCTGCAACTGCCTTCCCATGAACTTTCATAAATAAATCAGTAATAACTTTCTCTTTTCTTTCTTTACTCAATTGGCTCATCTCTTCCCCCTACTTTATATAAAATACATTTCGTTTACTTTCTTAAGTTGTTTAATCCTAACCCTTACTAACTATAAAGTCAAGTTTTTTTTGTTTTAAAACAACAAAAAAAAGCATCATAGGATGCTTTTTTTTATTATCAATATTATCTCTTATTTTATTTCATTACTTTATACATATGACCATCTTCACCACGTATCATCATATACATTTTTCCATCTTCGCCTCTCATCATCATTTGACCATCTTTAGTTTTTATTGGTTTAACTTTTCCATCTCTACCTTGCATCATCATCTTACCATCTTGTTCTTCTAACTTATAAATATTCCCATGTCTATCCTGCATCATTCTATGCATTCTTCCATCTTTATCCTGCATTAACATTTGACCATTTTTACTCTTCATCATATACATATGACCGTCTCTACCTTGCATCATCATTTGACCTTCTTGCTTCATCATTTTGTACATTCTTCCGTCTTGTTCTTGCATCATCATATGCATTCTTCCATCTTTATCTTGCATCATCATTTGACCATTTTTATTTTTTAACATGTGCATATGCCCATCTCTATCTTGCATCATCATATGCCCATCTTGTTTCATCATTCTATACATTGTTCCATCTTTACTATCCTGCATCATCATCTTACCATCTTGTTTCATTACTTTATATTGAGAATGTGATTGGGCAAAACTAGCAGAACACAAAGCTACAAAAACACCTAACATTAAAATTTTAAAATTCAATTTTCTTTCCATAGTTTATAACCTCCACTTTAAATAAATAATGATTAAATAGAGCGTAATATTAACACTCCTTACTTCGAGTATATAACTAGTATAAAGCTTTGTCAAATAACTTATCTTTGTTTTTTAAATAAAAAAACAAAGAAAGCACCCTTATGGGCGCTTTCAACATTTTGTTAATTACTATCTAATTTTAAATTATTAATTAATAACCTTTTTTCATCATTTTTTTACCTTTTCTTTTTGCCATTTCATTTGCTTCATCTTTCATGTTTTCTTGCATTTGTTTATTGTTTCCTCTTATAACTTCATATATTTTACCATCTTTTTCAGCCATTTCATACATTTTTCCATCTTTATCTTGTATCATCATTTTTCCATCATCGCTCATCATTTTATGCATTTTACCTTTTTTATCTCTCATCATCATTTGACCATTTTGCTCTATCAAAATCATATGTCCATCTTTTTCGATTTTTTCATACATTCTACCATTTCTTTCAACTAGCTGATACATTTTCCCATTTTTGTCTTGTATCATCATTTTTCCGTCTTCTATCATCATTTTATGCATTTGGCCTTTTTTATCTTGCATCATCATTTGGCCTTCTTGTTTAACCATAACATAAGCTTCACTATCTTTATATTTTGGTTTTGCTTGAGCTCCTAACCCAACAGAAAACATAGCTACAAAAACACCTAACATCAAAATCTTAAAATTATATCCTTTTTTATCCATCGGCAACCTCCAACTTTAAAATAGATAGCAACTAACCTTTTTTAATTAGGGTGAGCGTCCAATAACACTCTTAACTTGAGTATATAACCACTTTTCTCCTTTGTCAACTCAAAAAAATATTTGAAGTTATATTAAACTTTCTATAAAAACGGGAATCGCTGTAGCCTCCCTTGATTGAGACCATCTCAACTTTAAATTTAAAATTTCAGAAACTTTATCTAAGTTATTCATATTCTCCACTATAAAAGTTCCTTTGCTTTCTGCATACTTATCAATTTTTATATGATTTTCTCCTAATTGAATAGAATGGAAATCTATTCCTATTAATTTCACTCCTATTCCTATTAATTTATCAACCAATTCATCTGTTAAATAAGGAGCTTTTTCAATAGAAAAATAGCTATCACTCCCGTAACCAAATTTTTCCATGTATCCAGTTCTAAAGATAACAAAATCATCCTTCCTTATGGCTTTATCCTTTAAAATTTCTATTCCTATTTTTTCAATATTTCTAACATCCAAAACTATTCCTCTACACTCTTTTAGAGAATCATCTAATTTAGTTTTATAATAAACATCTATATGTGTACCAACATGTTTTGCCTGCTGCTCTTCTTGCTTTTCTGCCCATTCTCTTAATTTTTTTGGCATTTCTATAACTTTTAAATGTAAATTCATTTATCCTCCTTTTTATTTTCCCCATATAATTATATCAAGTAAAATAATAAAATTAAAGCAAAACCTAGTCATATCTTTACAAAAATAGTATAATGTTTATGTTTTGACCAACAAAACATTCAACAACTAAATAATTATTTCACTGTTAAGAAAGGACTACTATGAAAATTTTAAAAAATGAAAGACTCAGAATGTATTTTGTATTATTGTTAACATTATTTTTACCAACATTATATTCAACCTTTAGAATTTTTTGGCTAGGAAATATACCTAGTGATTCAGGCATAAATATAGCATCTCAAATAAGTTGGATTAATTTAATTTTTGAATCTGTTAGTGAAATGTTATTATTGCCTTTATTTTATATTATTGGCAAATCTAAATCTAATTTAAAAGATTTAGAAAATAAAATAACTACTGGTATAATTTTCTCTTTAACTATATACCTATTTATTATTATTATAATTAATCTTAACTTAGAATCTCTTCTCAATTTTATGTCCCAAAGAAAAAATTTAATTTCTCAAAGCATGATTTATATCAGACTAG
Source organism: Fusobacterium sp. JB019 (assembly GCA_030673965.1). Classification (NCBI taxonomy): domain Bacteria; kingdom Fusobacteriati; phylum Fusobacteriota; class Fusobacteriia; order Fusobacteriales; family Fusobacteriaceae; genus Fusobacterium; species Fusobacterium sp. JB019. The sequence continues at coordinate 406,739 of JAUTCN010000002.1, forward strand.
AACTAATATCTATCTTGTTTGATGTTATTTATAATTTTATGATGATTTTTTTAATCAGCTTAAACAGCATCAAAAGAATATTTAAATTATTAATCTTAAAGACAGGTTTAAATATTTTATTCGATATATTGTTTATCAGTAATCTAAATCTATCTTTTAATATAGGAGTAAACGGAATTGCTATTAGTAATATTTTAAACAATTTTATTTTGTTGATAATTATAATTATTATGCTTAAAAATATGAATATCAATATTCTTAAATTTAAAAAAATTGAATTTAAATGGATTTTAGAATGGATTAAAGTAGGTAGTTTTTCAGGAATAGAATCTGCAATTAGAAATTTAACATTTATATTCATTATCTTAAAAATGATGAATATGATTTCAAATCAAGGAAATTTTTGGATAGCTAATAATTTTATTTGGGGTTGGCTATTAGTACCTATTTTAGCTTTAGGAAATTTAATTAAAAAAGAAATTTCAGAAAATTATAATGATCTAAATAAAAGATTAAAAGACTATTTTAAAACAACGTCTTTTATTATCTTCTTTTGGATAATCACCATACCTTTTTGGAAATTATTTTTAGAAAAAATGATGAATGTACAAGACAGTGAAAATGTTATTAAAATTATTTTCACATTATTAATTTTTATGATAGTTTTCTCTTATAATAATATAATCGATAGTGTCTTCTATGCTTTAGGTAGAACAGACTTAATGCTAATTCAATCTTTATTTGTTAATATTGTTTATTATAGTTTTATTTTAATTTTATATAAATATGGAACTATAAAATTATCAGTTATAAATATTTCTTTAATATTTGGTACCGGAATTTTAATAGATAGTCTTTTAACTTTTTATTTATTTTTATACTCCATTAAAAGTAGATCTTTATTAAAAAATTATAATTAATTAAAATATAGAATCCTCTTTTTATAAGAGGATTCTATTTATTCTAAATCTTTTTATTAATCTAAATCTTCTAAAGTATAATTTTTATTATCTCCTTTTTCACTATAAGCTTCATGATATGATGGCCATTTTTCTAAAGCTGTTCTCAACTCTTTTTCTCCAAAAGCTATATGAAGAGAAAGAGCTTTATCTATCATAATAGGGCATCTTTCCTCATCTATTTTATCTTTACCATTTAAATTAACTGCTATAATAGGAAGATCCGCATCAATTGCCAACTGAATTTCATATTTAATATATTTGTGTAGATATTTCGTCTTTTCCCCAATTAAAACAACCAAAACTTTTGCATCAATCATTTTTTTGCTTACCATTCTTTCCATTTCTTCTGCATCTTCAGAACAACTTTCATCAGAATAACAAGCATCATAAAAATTAAAATCAAAATTATCATTTTCGTTCCATGTTTGCATTAATTCATACATAGGTATATCCTCTGCGTCAAAACAAACATATGTTTTATTTCTACCTTCCATATCTATTTCCTCCTTTATTAAATATTGATATAATTTTATCCTACTCCCCCTATTAACAAATGTCAATGTTTTTGAATAAATAACTTGACTTAATTAAATATAGGTATATAATTAACAGCGAAATTATATATAAAGGATGTGAATTAAATGCAAAAAATATTAATATTTATATTTATTTTATCATTAAATTCTTTTTCAATAAATATTCCAGAAAATATTGAAAAAAACATTGGAGAATGGATAGAAAAAACCTATCCCACTACTTCTCCTATAGATACTCAGGGTCTTTCAAATAAAAATTTAATGTATTCTAAAGAAATAGAATCTTATAACTGGCTTGAAGAAAATGTTAATTCTATAGAAGATAAAAACATCTACAAAAAGATAAAACATTTATATAATCCTAATATCTATGGGTATACAGCTCTAAAAATAATATACTCCCAAGAAAAAAAGAACCTCTAAAATAATTTTAGAGGTTCTTTATAAATTAATATCTATATTTATTTGCTTTGAACGTATTTAACACCTAAATCAGGAAAATCTGTAAATAATCCTGTTGCATTTGCTTTATAAAGTAATGTTTCATACATTTCATTTACATTATCAAAATAATTTGGTAACGCATCTTTTCTTACTGTATAAGGATGACATTCCATTCCTGAAGTTTTAATATATCCTGCCATTGGAGTTAATTTCACATGACCTTTAGTTGAATTTTTGTCATCTATCATCATATACCATCCTGGACCAATTCCATCTGCATATTTAGATATTTCTTTCATAGCACCTTTTTCAAACATCCAGCTATAATCATAATTTACCCATTCACCCTTTGAATTTTTTTCTTCTGTTTCATGCCAATCAGTATAAGCAACTAATTGAACTAGTTTTAAATTCATTCCCATTTCAGGTAATAATTTTGTCTTTACACGTTTTAGTTCATTATAGTCAAATGTTTGGAAATAAACAGGACTATCTTTAGTTGTATAACCATATTTTTTTAATACTTCTAAAGTTGCTTTTGCAATATCCTTTCCATTTTGATGATGGAACCAAGGAGCTTTTATTTCAGGATAAATACCAACTGTTCTTCCTGTTGATTTTTCTAATCCTTGAATAAATTCTAATTCTTGTTCAAAAGTATGAATTTCAAAATGAGATTTCCACATTGGGAATCTATCTGGATACACTTGTACTTGTTTACCATCAACAGTTTTAAAATTTTCTGTCATTGATAATGTTTGAATTTCTGCTAAAGTAAAATCTACAACATAATAACGACCATCTTTTCTTGCTCTATTTGGAAATTTTTTAGCTACATCTGTTAAACCATCTAAAAAATGATCATGAATAACAACTAGTTTATCATCCTTTGTCATAGCTAAATCTTGCTCTAAATAATCTGCTCCTTCAGCAAATGCTAAAGCTTTTGCTTCCAAAGTATGTTCTGGCAAATATCCTGAAGCACCTCTATGAGCTATGATAACTCTATCATATTCTTTTCCACTAGATGCTGTCACTGCATTTGCAACTGTTCCAATACTACCAAGTAACGTTAAAACTAATAATGTTTTTTTCATTTCCATATCTCCCCTCCTATTTTTGTAAGCCCATTTTTAATTTTACTCCTTTCTTTGCAAAATTTCAAGTATTTTAGGCCTTTTTATACTAAAATAAAAGTAAAGGTCTCATTAAAGGACAGAAACTTAAAATAACATTTATTTTGAAAATAAAAAAAAAGACCATATAATCTTTATAACTATATAATCTTTTCTTAATTTAATTATCTTCCTTCTACCAAAGCATACTTATATGGATTAAAAGCTACTCTCACAAGCTTAAAATTTTGTAATCCCATAGGAATTCCAACTATAGTCAAACATAAAGATATTCCTGATATAATATGTCCTACAGCTAACCATATACCAAATAATATTATCCAAAAAAATGCTGATATTGGTCTTAACTCACTTCCTAAATGCCTTTTCAATGTAACATCCTTTCCAAAAGGACTTAATGTTGCTCTTGCCATTTCAAAACATCCGCTGGCAAATGGAATAGTTACTATAAATATGAAGCTTAGTATCCCTGCTATAACCCAGCTTAATGATAAAACTAAGCCTCCTAAAAATAACCATATAATATTTAATAATGTACTCATTTATTTTCCTTTCTTTTTTTATTTGCATTCTATCTTACAACTTTTTGTTATTTTTTTCAAGAAATTTTTTAATATAAAAAGATCCTGCTAGAAAACTAACAGAATCTTTTATTTTATTTATTTAGAAGAAACAGTTAGTTTTCCTCCCATACTTTGATAAATTTTATTCTCTGCTTCTATTATTTCATATTTTCCCTTTATAATATCTAACTGAGAAGATAATTTAGTATTTAAAGAAGTAAGCCAGTCATCAATTCCAAGGCTTCCATTTTTATATTTATTCTCATAATTTTTAGCTATCGTCTCATTAACCTTTCCTATTTTTAAGGCATTATTATAATTTTCTAATTCACTTATATATGCAAAATAATTATAATCTATAGAGTTTAAAGCTTTTGTTATTCCTTGTTCAAAGTTTTCCTTAGCTTCTAAATAAGAGGCCTTATCTGTTTCTATTCCCCATTTTACTTCATTCCAGTTTAAGAATGGAAGGCTTATACTTATCCCCCCTAATCCCACTGGAGATTTTAAAGTATTTTTTATCTTTTCACTGCTAGAAGTTAGACTAGAACTTAAAGTTATATTGGGATATATTTGTTTTTCACTTGATCTTGCATTTTTAAACATACTTTTTAATCTGTATTCATAAGCTTTTATGTCAGGACGATTCCCTATTGCTTTAATAGGAACATTTAAATCCACACCTATATTTTTTATTTTATCCATTTTCTTAGGAGTAATTTTTAATTTCTTATCTGGTTTTAAATTCAAAAGATTTCTCATTAAGCTCTCTTGTTCTTTCTTTTCCTTTTCATAACTTAATAAACTATTTTTACTTTCTAAGATTTTTCTTTTAGCTTCTTCCTTATCAGAACCATCTAAAACTCCGTACTTATATTTATCAGATACCATTTTTTCTATCTTCTCATAATTTTTGATCATATCCTTGCTCACAAGAATGTAATTTTCAAAATAAATTATTGAAAAATAAGAATTAATTATATTGTTTATTAATACTAATTTTATTTCTTCATAATCTTGAATAGTCGCTTTATATTCCCATTCCTTTGAATCCTTCATATCAGAGAGTCTTCTCCATAAATCTATTTCATAATCTATTCCTATTTTTCCAGTGTGACTTAAAACTGAACTTTCTCCATTTTTTATATTTTTAGATGCTGATGAACTAAGGGTTCCACTAAATTCAGGAACTAAATCACTTCCAATTATATTTGCCTTATATAGAGCCTTATTTATACCTATAGCTCCTTTTAATAAATCTTTATTATTTTTCAAACCTAATTCTATTAAATAATTTAGATTTTCATCCTTGTATTCCTTCCACCACTCACTATTAATTTCATTATTTTTTGATATTTTAGTATACATCTCTACTTTATTACTTGTATTTTCGTAATCTTTTTTCAAATTATTACATCCATTAAAAAAAATTGAGGTCATTAATAAAATAATTATTTTTTTATTCATATTTCTCCTTTTATTATTCTCTAGAAAGGGCATTTATAGGATCTAATTCAGATGCATTTTTTGCTGGTAAGTATCCAAATAATATCCCTATTATTGTTGAACATAAAACTGATATAATTATTGAAGCATAAGAGAATATCATTGTAAATCTATCTGTTAACATATTGAATAAATTTCCAAACCCTACTGATAACAAGACTCCAATAGCCCCTCCAATAAAGCAAAGTAAAATTGCTTCAATTAAAAATTGTTGAAGAATATCTCTTTGTTTTGCTCCTATGGCCATTCTAATACCAATTTCCTTAGTTCTTTCTGTAACTGAAACTAGCATTATATTCATAACTCCTATTCCCCCAACAACTAATGATATACAAGCTATACAAGCAATCAAAAGTCTCATTGCATTAGTTGTGCTTTCAACTGTCTTTTTCAAAGTATCTATATTCATTATAAAGAAATCTTTCTTCCCATGTCTTATTTTTAAAATATTAGTTACATTTTTTTCTGCTATTTGCATATCAACTTCATTTTTTATCTTTAAAGTTATGGAATTTATACGATTATCCCCTGTTATTTTATTCATAACAGTTGTATAAGGAGCATATAGAACCAAACTACTTGAGTTCATTGAAATATTACTATTTGCTATGGCTGTACCCACTATTTTTAAAGGTTTTTTATTATAAATTATTATTTTCCCAACTGGATTTTCATCTTTAAAAAGTTCTTCCTTTGTATTTTCATCAATTAATACCACTTGAGCATTTTTTTCAACATCCTCTTCAGCAAATTTACTTCCTTCACCTATACTAAGCCCTTTTATTTGAAAATAACCTTGTCCAACTCCTCTCAAAGTTGCATCAAGAGCTTTATTTTTATATGTTAAGATTCCAGTGTCAGCTGTATTTGGTGTGATACTTTCTATATAAAATTGTTTCTCCAAATACTCAGCGTCCTTTATTGTTAAATTTTTTTTAGCATATCTATCCCCTCTTCCAACTCCGTTATATACATCAAGGGTATTTGTTCCTAAGGAATTAATATTTTCAAGAATCTTTTGTTGAGATCCATTTCCAAGAGCAACAACACAGATTATAGAAGCTATCCCAATAATTATTCCTAACATAGTCAGTAAAGAACGCATTTTATGAGTCACTATGGCATTTATTGACATTTTTAAAGATTCAGATATTTGACTTTTATAAAAATTTATCTTATCTTTTCTAGTTTTCTCATGTTCTACTTTTTCAGCTAACTCTTCACAATGATCTATTTCTAATTTTTTATTTGTAGAATCTTTATATATTTCTCCATCTTTTATTTCTATTATTCTATTTGCATAATTTGCAATATTTTTATCATGGGTAACTAATATAATAGTATGTCCTTCCTTATGAAGATTTGTTAAAATTTCCATTACCATCTCTCCACTTTTAGAATCCAAAGCTCCTGTGGGTTCATCTGCTAATATTATTTCTCCACCATTCATAAGAGCTCTTCCTATTGAAACCCTTTGTTGTTGTCCACCTGAAAGTTCATTTGGTTTATTCTTAGTTTTATTTCCTAAATCTAATTTTTCAAGAAGTTCAATAGCATTTTCAGTTCTTTCTTTTTCACCTAAACCAGCATAAATTGAAGGTAGAGCTACGTTTTCAACAGCAGTTAAACTTGCTATTAAATTATATCTTTGAAAAATAAATCCAAACTTTTGCTGCCTTAAAAATGAAAGTTCATTCTTTGAAAGTTTTATAGTCTCTCTTCCATCTATTATATAAGATCCATCTGTAGGTTTATCTAAGCAACCTATAATATTCATAAGTGTAGATTTCCCAGAACCTGACTGACCTATAATAGATATAAATTCACCTTTTCTTATTTCTATTGAAACATCCTTTAAAACATGTACTTTATTTTCACCTTCACCAAAATATTTGTTTATATTTTTTAACTCTATTAATTTAGACATATTTCATCCTCCTTAGAATCTTGGCGGACGAGCTAATTTACCTACTTCTCCAGCCTTTCCTTCAGCTACAATTACTTTTTCTCCCTTTTGAACTCCACTTTTTATTTCCACGTTTATGTCATCTTTTATTCCTATTTTCACTGATCTTTTAACTGCCTTTTCATCTTCTAATATTCTTACAAAATATTTTCCATTTTCTTTACTAAGAGCTATTGAAGGAATAATTAAAACATTTTTTACTTCCTTTATTTTTATAGTATTTGTAGTTGTCATTCCAATTCTTAAAATATTATCTTCATTATCAACAATTACATTTGCGTAATAATAAACTGCATCTGTATCACTTACTGATTCTTGATATTCGTCATCTGTTAAAGTTGTTGAAGCTGGATCTATTGAACTTATTTTACCCTTATATATTCTTCCTGGAACTGATAAAATTGTAAATTCAACATCTTGTCCAACTTTTAATTTTGTTATATCTCCTTCAGATATCTCTGGTTTTATAAGCATCTTATCCAAATCTGCAATTTGAACTATTGTTGGAGCTGTTTGACTACTATTTACTGTCTGTCCTTCTGATACAGGAATTGAAATTATAACCCCATCAATTGGAGAAAGAATTGTAGTATAAGAAAGATTTGTCTTTGCTGTTTCAACTTCTATTTTTGCTTGTTTTATTAGCTCTTCAATTTCCTTCAAATCACTCTTTGCCCCATAATATTTTTCCTTTGCACTTTCATAGTCATCTTGAGAAATTGATTTTAATTTATATAATTTTTTTGATCTCATATATTTTGAATCTGCAACTTCTAAAGCTATTTTTTTACTTTCAAGTTGTGATTCATATGAAATTAGTTGTGACTTTGATTTTTCAAGTTCATTTTCTTTTGTTGTGGAATCAATTATTGCTATTAAATCTCCTTTTTTAACTTTTTCTCCTAAGGTTACATTTAATTTTTTTATTTCACCACTAACTTGAGCTCCAACATCTATTCTATTGTTGCTTCTAACTGTTCCTGTAGCAATTACACTCTCACTAACAGTTCCAACTTTTACAGGCTCTGTTAAAAATATAGATTTTTGTTCCTTATTTGAAAAAATACTAAAAGTAACAATCACCAAACCTAAAACAACTATCAAAATCGATATTTTCTTTTTACTCAGTTTAAATTTTTCAAATTTCATGTTTTTCTCCTTTTAAATTTTTTTCAAATCTCCTAAAGTAAAATTTTAAATTCAACACCTTCTTTTAAATTATAAGCTTCAATAGTTCCATCATGAGATTTTATAATCTGTTTTACTATTGAAAGTCCTAGTCCAAACTTTCCTGATCTATCCTTGGTATAAGTTTCAAAAAGAATATTTGGATCTTGAACATGAAAATGAGGACCATCATTTGAAATAACAATTTCTTTATAATCTCCATTTTTCATTCTTATAGAAATTAAATTCTTTGCAAATCTCAACTGATTTTCAATAATATTTTCAAAGGCAATTAAAAATGCCTCTGAATCCCCTTGAAGCTCCATTTCATTTAAATAAATCTCCCATTTTAAATCTGATCTAATAATTTTAAATTTTGATATTAGATTTTTTAAAATCCTATCTATTCTTATACATTCTTTATTTCTATTATATTCTAAAGAATGACTAAGGGTATTTAATTTTAATAACTGATTTATTTTTCTTTCTAAACGCTCTGCTTCCATTTTTATAACTTCTGCTCCTGTTTGCTGAGAATTTATTTTAATACCATCAATCATTGACTGAGCATACCCCTTTATAACCATCACTGGAGTTTTTAAATCATGAGATGTGGACTGTAAAAATTGTCTGTCTCTTTCTTCATATAATCTTAAAGAATCTCTCATTTCTTCCAAAGCTTCTGTTAAAATTCCTATTTCATCATAATCTGTTTTAGGAACCTTAGCTTTCCAGTTTCTTTTGGATATTTCTTCAGCAAATAATGTTAGCTTTTGTACAGGATCTGCAATTTTTTTTGAAATTGACCTAGAAATGAAAAAGCTCATTATAAACAAGAGACATATTCCTAAGAAAAATTCTATTTCAAGATTATTTCTTTTTGGTAAAACTGTAAAAAATACTGTTCCCTTCTTATGCCTGTCTCCTATTTCATTTTGTTCCCAGTCAACATAATAAAAAATTAATTTTCCCTCTTCTTTTAATCTTCCCTTTTCCTCTTTATTTTTTTCTATATTACTTGTTATCTTTTGAAATATATTTATATTTCTATCTTTCTTTTTAGCAATTTCCATAATAAAAGGATCAATTGATATATCATATCCATCTTCTTCCTGAATTATTTTAAAATTTAAAGCTTGAGGCAATCCTATATATTTATTTTCTATTGAGGAAATATTTTCATAATCCTTTATAAGCCCAGATGTCTCTTTAAGCCTTTCTAATACAAAGGCACTTTTCATTGTTCTTATAACTGTATAGTTTATAGTTAAAATAGCTCCAAAAAATATTATTATAACTATAGCCATGATCCGCCAAACTTTAAAATTAATAGATCTAAATTTACCCTCCATATTATAAATTCTCCTTTAGAATATATCCATATCCATAAACAGTTTCCAAGGGAAGATCTGGGATTTTTTTTCTAAGTCTTCTAAGTGTATCATCCACCACTCTTTCAGATCCAAAATAATTAATTCCCCAAACATTATCAATAATTGTTGTTCTTTCAATAGCTTTTCCTCTGTTATTTATTAAAAATTCTAAAAAATCATATTCCTTCACTGTTAGTGGAATTTCTTCTTTTTCTTCATTTAATACTACTCTTCTTTGTCTATCAAAAATAGAGCTCCCTATAAAAACTTTAGACTTTATTTTTACTTTATTATCAATTTTTAAAAGTCTATTTATTCTAAGTATTAGTTCCCTTGGAAGAAATGGCTTTGGAAGATAATCTTCACTTCCCATTTCAAGTCCTATAACTCTATCTAGCTCAGCACTTCTAGCTGACATAAATATTACAGGGGTTTCCAAATTATTTTTCTTTATTTCTTTAATAAGGGCATATCCATTCATTCCTGGAACCATAATATCGAGCACCCATAAATCTGGATTTAAAGGTATTGCTTCCTTTGCACTGATCCCATCTTCAAAGGCAGTAACATCATAATCTTCATTAATTAAATATGATACTAATAAATCTCTCAGATTTTTCTCATCTTCAACTAAAAATATTTTTTTCATAAATTTTCCTTTCCTTATATAGCTTTAACTCTCTAAATAATTTTATTCTTACATGTAATTCAAATTTTATCTTATAAAAACATTATAAATGAAAACAGCTCATAAATCTACAGCAAACAAATGTGAATATTATGTGAAATTTATGTGATTAAATAAAAAAAGACCTTGTAATTCTAAAATTTTAATTACAAAATCTTTCTATAATTTATAATACTTTATAATATAAAATAGAGCAGAAATTGAAAATCAACCTCCGCCCTATTTTTTAAATTTACATAGTTAGCACTTTTACGTTTTTAGGTATTATTATATCTGCATCTGTAGATACTCTAATATCATCTATTGAAGAATATGGACTTACTTCCTCTAACACAAGTCCTCTTTCAGTTACTCTTAATACACATTTTTCAGTAATTATAAGATTTACTTCCTTTGCTGCAGTCAAAGGTAGATTACATTTTTTAAGTATTTTCAACTTACCTCCTGCAGTATGCTCCATAGCTACAATTACTTCTTTTGCCCCTACAACTAAATCCATAGCTCCACCCATACCAGGAACTTTTTTTCCAGGAACCATCCAATTAGCAAGATTTCCTTCTTCGTCAACTTGTAAAGCTCCCAAAACTGTTGCATTTACATGTCCTCCTCTAATTATTCCAAAGGAAGTACAAGAATCAAAGAATTGAGCTCCCGGAAGAACAGTTACATAACCACCCCCAGCATTAATTAAATCTTTATCTATACCAGTATTATCAGGAGCAGGACCAACGCCAATTATTCCGTTTTCAGATTGAAAAACTATATCCATATCTTCTGGAATATAATTTACAACTGCTGTAGGTAATCCAATTCCTAAATTTACCACATAGCCATCTTTTAATTCTTTTGCTACTCTTTTAGCAATATAATCTCTTGCTTCTTTTTTATTTATTTCCATTTCACATCCTCCTATCTCACTATATAATCTACAAATATTCTAGATGTCATAACATGATCTGGATCTATTGTTCCAGGTTTTACAAGATTTTCTGCATAAACTATAACTTTATCGGCTGCTGTAGCCATCATAGGATTAAAATTTTTAGTAGTTTTAGAGTAAACAACATTTCCAACTTCATCCACTATAGATCCATTGATTAAAGCTATATCTGCTCTTAAAGGTTTTTCTAATATATATTTTTTCCCTTCTACGAACATAGTTTGTTTCCCCTCTTCTACAATTGTATTTACTCCTGTTGGAGTTAAGAAGCCTCCTAATCCGTTTCCACCAATTCTTATTCTCTCTGCTAAAGTACCTTGAGGACAAAGTTCAACTTCTAATTCTCCTGAATTCATTCTATTTCCTGTTTCAGGATTAGTTCCTATATGACTTGCAATAACTTTTGTAACTTGATTATTACAAATCAATCTTCCTATTCCCTTGTCAGGAAATCCTGTATCATTTCCTATAACTTTTAAATTCTTTACATTTTTTTCTATCAAAGCATCTATTATTTTTTCAGGTGTTCCAACTCCTAAAAATCCTCCAATAAAAACTGTCATTCCATCTTTTATTTGAGAAACAGCTTCTTCCATAGTAACTATTTTTTTGCTCATCTTAACCTCCTGTTTCGTTATATCTTATAATTCACCCTTTGCTTCTCTTGCTTTTAATTCAACCATGATTTGTGGATATATCTTATCTAACTTATAATAGAATAATATTAAAGCTATTAATGCCCAAGATACAACTGGTCCCCATTTATATAATGTTAATATCATTGCCTTTGCACTTTCTGGTTGTCTAACAACACTTCCTGCTGTTGAACTTACATAACCAGAAAAAGCTAATAATCCACCAATAAGTGCAGTCATTAATCCAGGTCCTACTTTTGATCCTAAAGAAGAACTTGAGAATATAAGACCCTCATAACGTGTATGAGTTTTCCATTGACCATACTCAACTGTATCTGCTAACATTCCAAATATTACTGCAAACATTGGAGCTTCTCCAACTGATCTTACTGCACTAGTTATTAACGCCCAGTTAAAACTATATGGATTGATAAAGAAAGCTAATTGTGCTACTACTGCAAGTAATGCTCCTGCTAAAGCCATATCTCTTTTTGATACTTTTCTAAGAAGCAAAGAACACAAGAAAGATCCTATCCCTAATACAAGAAATTCTGTAGTATATAACACACTATACATCCAATCATCATTTCCAAGAATATATTTACAATAGTAAGGTAAATTCATTCCAACTATTGTGTTATGAATATTAATTAAAGCCCACAACATTAAACAATAAACCCAATATTTATTTTTAAACAAAGCTTTTATTCCACGTTTCAAATCTGGTTTACCTTTTCTATTGGCAGAGGCTTTAACACGCTCTTTACAGAAAAAGAAACATATTATTAGTAATATAAAAGCTACTGCTGACCACATAGAAATTGTTTTTATCCAAGCTGATTGGTCATTACCGAAATATTTAACTATAGGCAATGTAAATGTAACTGCAAGTATTTTTCCAAGAGGTGACATTCCCATACGAACCATAGCAATAACTCCTCTTTCATGTTGATTTCTAGTCATTAATGATCCAAGAACACTGTATGGTAAATTTAATGCTGTATAAATAACTGTAGTTACAAGATTATATGTAACAAATATATATATAAATTGTATCGTTGCACTAGAATCTGCTGGCACAACAAACAAAGCTATTGTTGATAAAAAATAAGGTAGCGACATCCATAAAACCCAAGGACGAGCTTTTCCCCATTTTGAATTAACTTTTTCAGTTATAAACCCCATTGCCACATCTGAAAATCCATCAAAAACTCTAGATAATAACATAACCATACCAACTATTCCAACTGATATTCCTGCATAATCAGTATAAAATAAAGTTAACAAAGAATTTACAACTCCCAAAGAAATATTACAAGCTGTATCTCCTCCACCATAAGCTACTTTTTCCCATAAGGAAACTTTAACATCGTCGTCAACTATATTTGCACCTGCATTTCCAACTCCTATATCTTTTCCAATACTTCCAATCCCTATTCCAGGACTTTCAATTCCTACACTTCCTACTTGCATATCTTCCATATTATTCTCCCTTTATTTTCTTTTATGATGATGCCCTAAATTTAAAAAATTCCAAAATATTTTCTAACTATGTAATTTCTTTTAATATATTTCATTTTAACTTTTAATTTAGTATTCCATGCTCTTCTTATGCTTTCTTATCTCTAAAAAATTGCATTACAAAAACAATATTATGTTTCGATAATTGAAATATAATATTTGTAATTTAAATTTTTAATTAAATCATCTTTTTGAATTTTAGTAAGAAAGTATAATTTTGATAAAGGTTGAGCTATTGTTTCTTTTTTGTTTATAAACCGATAAGCCTTGGGAACTTACCGGTTTATATTGTTTTGTTTAATGTTGCTTCGTTTCTATTTACTGTTTTATTTATAATATAATAGGTCTAATTAATATTTAACCCATACACTACCATTGTCTGCTGATTCAACGCATTTTTCTACTAATTTAACACCTTGAACTCCGTCTTCTACATTTGGATACCATAAATTATTTTTAATTTCTTCATTGTTTTCATCGTAAGCATGCATTGCTTTTCCGAATCTGTAGTAAAGATTTGCCCAAGATTCAAATAAACCTTCTGCATGTCCTCCACCCATTCTGTCACAATTTATAGCTTCATTTTCATAAAGGTAACCCATACCTCTATCTAATATTCTAGCTGGTTCTCCTTGAACTTCATATTTTAATTGATTTGGATGTTCATCCCACCATTCAATACTTGCTTTTGATCCTACTACACGTATTTTTTGTTGATGCATAGATCCTGCATTTACTGCACTTGCCCAAAGATTTCCTATAGCTCCGTTATTATATTTTAATAATACAACTGCGTTATCTTCTAGTGGAGCTCTACTTTTTATAAAACTTTGACGACTGCAAAGTAAACTTTCAACTTTTAATTCAGGAACTATAGTTTCAGCTAAGAAGAATGCATGAGTTCCTACATCTCCTAATACATATGCTGGTCCTGAAGTTTTAGGATTAACTCTCCATTTTGTTCCTGGATCATTAGATTCTACTTCTTGAGAATGGAAACCATGAGCAAATTGCATGTTTATAATTCTAATTTCTCCTAAATCTCCGTTCTTAACCATTTCTCTTGCTTGATGAATCATTTGAGCACCTGTATATCCATAAGTTACTCCAAATACTCTATTTTTAGATTTTGCTAAATTTTCTAAAACTTCTCCTTCTTCTTCTGTGAAACAAAGAGGTTTTTCACAAATAACATGAAGATTTGCTTCTAAAGCTGCTTTAGCTATTTCAAAATGTGTGAAGTTTGGAGTTGCAATTGAAACTGCTTGAATTCCATCTTCTCTTTTTGCTTCAGCTTCAAACATTTCTTTATAATTAGCATAGCAACGATCTTTATCTAATCCTAAGTTTACTCCAAATTCTATTCCTCTTTCATGATTAATATCAAATGCTCCTGCTACTAATTTAAATATATTATCTCTTTGAGCACTTGAACGATGGATATATCCAATTTGACTTCCACGACCTCCACCAATCATTCCCCATCTAATAGGTTTACCAAAACGTAATTCTTCATTAAACATTTTTCTTCCTCCTAAATTTAATTTATTTAAATCTCTGGCCAATATTTAGCTCCAGGCTCCTCTACCCACAAATGCTGCTCTTCAAAATTTGGTTTCAAATAAGGATTTCCTTCTAAGTGACGAATAATCCATATGTAATACATTGCATATCCAGGTGCTGCAACTTGAGGATGAACTAAGTCAGGAGATATAGTAATTGTGTCATTATTCTCCATTAAAACTCCTTCATCTCCTAGTTTTAATAGACCAAATCCGTTTCCTGGATAAAATTTATAAAAATAAATTTCAGGTTGATTATGAGAGTGAGAAGGAAAACCTGACCATTTTCCTGGATAATGTACGTCTTCACCTATCATAATATTAGATTCAGGTGCTAATTTTTTATCCATCAATGTTTTTACTATACGAGTTCCCGCTTCATTCATAGAACCTTTTCCTCTAGTTTCGATAACACAATTTTCTTTTGTTCTTACTGTTGGAGAAAATTCTCTTTTATTTTCTGTTCTTATTAATGCAACTTCACTATCATCAGAAATTCCTTTTATTTCAACTTCCATTCCTTCTGGTAAGTTTACTGCCCAAAAGTTATCATCTAGAAAACTTTCACGTTTTGCAATATACTTTTCACCATTGAACGAAACTTCAATTTCTCCATATATTAAATAAACTACTCTTTCTAATTGTTCTTTGTCATTATGTACAGTACCTTTTTCTAATTTCAATATTCCGTAATCCATAAGCATGTCTGAACATTTTCCATTTATTTCAGTAATACTGTTATACCCTGTTTTAAATCCTTCTTTATTTTGAATCTTCAAAAAGTTCATCTCCTTTTAGTTTAATTACATTCCGGCTTTCTCTTGCATGAATTTTCTTGCTTTTATTGCATATTCAAGAGGATCTGCTTTAGCTGGATCTTGTTCAGCTTCCACTACTATCCATCCTTCATAATCATTATCATTTAATATTTTAAATATTCCGTCCCAATCTACTTCAGTTCCATCTCCAGGTACTGTAAACATTCCGTTTAAAACACCTTGTAAGAAACTTAAATTTTCTTCTCTTAATCTTTTTAAAACATCTCCTCTAACATCTTTAACATGAACATGTCCTACACGTTTTATATGTTTTGATAATATTTCAACTGCATCTTCTCCTGCTACAGTACTATGTCCTGTATCAAAAGTTAAGAATACTAATTCAGGATCTGTATTTGCCATTAATCTATCTATTTCTTCTAAGCTTTCTATTCCTGTTCCAACATGTGGATGGAAACAAACTTTCATTCCTTTTGCTTTTGCTCTTCTTCCTAATTCATTTAAACCTTCACAAAGATTTTTGAATTGTTCATCTGTTAATATTGGTCTATTTTTAATAAGAGGTTGACTTATGTCTCCATGAATAGTTACTCCACATTCTCCAACTCCTATAACTCTTGCACCTAAACCATATGTATAATCCATATGTTTATCAAAAGCTTCATATGTTTCTTCATTTTTAAATGTAGTAAAGAAGCTACTAAACCACATATTACAAACTACTAATCCTCTTAAATCTAAAGCTTTTTTAATTACGTCAAATTCTTTTGGATATTTCCATCCACCTTCACTACCTTTATAACCTGCTAGAGCCATTTCACTTAAACATTGTTGATAAGTTAATTCTCCCCCTAAAGATGGTAAATCATCATTTGACCAGTTAATTGGTGCACATCCATATTGTACTTTCATCATTTTTACTTCCTCCCTATATATTTTTTATTTAAAATCCTATTTTTTTCAAATAATCTATACTTTCTTTAACATCTTGAAAACTTGTATCTGAATTTCTTGGATCTCTTTCTTGCTCAATTGTTATATATCCTTTATAGTTTTTTTCTTTTAAAAATTTATATATTTGGCTATAAGATAAAATCCCTTTTCCTATAGGACACATAACTCCTAGTGCACATGATTCAAAAAATCCTGTATGTTTTTTAGTTTCTATATCATAAATTTCTTTATTTATATCTTTGAAATGTATATAATCTAATCTTTCATAATATTTTTCAAGCCACTCTATTGGGTTCATTCCTGAATAATATAAATGACCTGTATCTAAGCAAAATCCTATTAATTCATTATTTAAATCCTTTGCTGCTCTATCTATTTCATCTGCAAATTCTATATGGCCTCCAGCATGGGGGTGCAATACCGCTCTCACCCCGTAGCTATTAGCTATTTTAGAGATTTCAGAAATGTTATACATCATACGTTTCCATTTTTTATCATCAAGTCTTATTGCTTCATTAGATAATCCTGAAGTTTTGCTACGTGAAGGATTAACCTCGTCTATGACAACTAAATATGGTGGATTGTATTTTAATTCTTTTTTTATATTTTCTTTTTCTAATTTTGATAATAATTTACATATCTTTTTTGTTTTTTCAATTAGATAATCAAAATTATCAAAGGAAGACAAATCATCATACATTGTTCCTGCCACTATTTTTAAATTTCTTTTTTTTAATTCTTCATCTAAAATATTTGCATCCAAAGGCATGTAGCCATATGGTCCTAATTCTAATCCTGAATATCCTGCTCTTGATGCTTCATTAAGTACTTTCTTCCAGTTAGGATTATATGGATTATTGCAATCTTCAACACCCCAACATCCAGGTGCTCCTGTTATTTCCATAAATTTACACCTCCAAATAATTAATTTACCATTTTCTTAAAGTATCTACTTTTTCTTGTAAAACTTTATGACATTCTCTTACAGTTTCTTTTTCAGATACAGAAGCTAATCCAACTCTCCAGAATGCTTCATATCCATCTGTCATAGTTCCAGGTAAAACCATAATTTCTATTAAAGTTGATTTTTCGCTTTCTTTACTCTCTTTTAAAGCTTTTCTTAATTCTTCCATATTTGTAACTTTCCAAGAATTAGCTCCGTAAGCTTTTGCAACTCCAGCAAAATCTACATTTGTATATTCCCCTGTTAATCCACCTGTTTTTTCATCTCTATAACGGAACTCTGTTCCAAATGATCCTACACCTTGATTTCTTTGTAGGTTATGGATACATTGATGTCCCCAGTTATTAAATAATAATATATTTATTTTTTTATTTTCTTGTAAGCTTGTTACTAAATCTGAGTTAGCCATTAGGAAACTTCCATCTCCAACAAATGAATAAACTTCTCTTTCTGGATGAGCTAATTTCGCTCCTAAAGTTCCAGATATTTCATATCCCATACAAGAGAATCCATATTCCAAGTGATAAGTGTCTACACTTTTTGGTTTCCATAATCTTTCTAAATCAGAAGGAAGACTTCCTGCTGCTGCAACTACTACATCTGTATCATCAAATAATCTATTTAATTCTAATAATACTTTTCCTTGATTCATTCCCATACTGTCATCACTGTTATTTATTTTATCTAACTCTACTTCCCATTTTTCTTTAGCATCAACTATTTCATTAGCATAAGCTGCTTTGTATCCTTCTTTTCTTAAAGCTTCTCCTAATTTAGTTATTCCGCATTTTGCATCTGATAAAACAGATACACTATTCATTTTCAAGCTATCCATTTTATTTGTATTTATTGAAACAATTGGAGATTCCATATTAAACGCTGATTTTGAAGATGTTACAAAATCATTTAATTTTGTTCCAACAGCTATAATTGCATCTGCATCTTTAGCTATTAAATTAGCTGCTAATGTTCCACAAACTCCAACACAACCTAGGTTATATGTTTCATCAAAACTATTTTCACCTTTTCCTGCTTGTGTTTCTGCAAACGGAATATTAAATTCTTTAGCAAATTCTAATATTTCTTTTCCTGCATCTGAATAACGAGCTCCTCCACCAGAAATTATAAGAGGTTTCTTCTTAGTTTTTAATAATTCTACAGCACGTTCAACTGCTGATAGAGATGGAGCCTGACGATCCATATGCCAAACACGTTTTTCTATAAATTCAACTGGATAATCATAAGATTCTCCTTGAACATCTTGAGGAAGACAAATTGCAACTGCCCCTGCTTGAGCTGGATCTGTTAAAACACGCATTGCATTTAAACATGCTGTCATTAACACTTCAGGTCTTACTACTCTATCCCAATATTTTGTAACAGGTTTAAAAGCATCATTTACTGAAACTGTACTATCTTTTTCACATTCCATTTGTTGTAAAACTGGATCTGGTTGTCTATCTGCAAAATAATCTCCTGGAAGCAATAATAATGGAATCTTATTAACAGTTGCTGTTCCTGCTGCTGTTACCATATTAAGTGCTCCTGGTCCTATCGAAGATGTGCATGCACATATTTTTCTTCTTCTATTTTGTTTTGAAAAGGCAATACAAACATTTGCTATATCTTGTTCGTTTTTACCTTGAATATATTTTATTTCATCTTTGTATTGAGCTAAGGCTTCTCCTAACCCTACTACATTCCCATGACCAAATATTCCCATAATACCTTCAACAAATTTTATTTCTTCTCCGTCAACTTCTAAATATTGATTATTAAGAAATTTAACTAATGCTTGTGCAACTGTAAGCTTAATTGTTTTCATAATATAGTTTCTCCTTTGCTTTTAAATTATTTATTATTTCTTTTGCTGTTTCTTTTACTGCTAATTGTGAATTTTCAAATAAGATTAATCTATCGAATTCTTCTGGATTATCTTCAACACTTTTTTTCAAACTTTCTCCAAAAGCTACTCTTAGACCTGTACCATAATTCATTTTTGAAACTTTTCCACTTACAAGTTTTTTCAAATCAGTTTCATCTATTCCAGATCCACCGTGAATAACCATAGGTATGTTTAAAGCTTCTTCTAATTCTTTAAGTCTTTCAAAATTAATTCTAGATTTAGAACCTCTCAATCTATGAACTTGACCAACTGCTACAGCAACCCAGTCTATTCCTGATTCTTCTGCAAATCTTTTTGCTTCATATACTGATGTAGTCATATCCTTTGCTGCTCCAGGTATATCTGCATATGGAACTGATCCTATTTCCCCTTCAACTGAAACATTAAAACATTTTGCTATCTTAACTATTTCCTTTGTTAGTTTTATATTTTTTTCTAAAGGATATTGAGATCCATCAAACATAACAGATGAGAAACCTGAATGTATTGCTTTTACTATTGTTTCAAAATCTTGGCAATGATCTAAATGTAGAGATACAGGTATTTTTGCATTTTTTACAAGAGGAAGTAACAATCCTGCCCAAGATTCTATTGGTAGATGTTTTGTAGCTAGTTTATTAAGCATTAGGGCTACTGGATATTCAAGTTCTTCCCCTGCTTCAATAACTGCCTTTGCATCTTCAAATCCAAAAATATTAAATCCAATGACGGTTCCAGGAACCTTGGAGGCTTTTAAAATCTCTTCTTTTAAATTACTTATCATTCATTACTCCTTTTCTTCCACAGAATTATTTTTCAAATATTCTTCAAGTTCTTCCTTTGAAGGCATTGAATCTGTACAATCTGTTTTTGATATTACTATTGAAGCTGTTCCACTTCCTTTTATTAATGAAGTTTTTATATCGTTTCCATTTACTAAAGAAGTTATAAATCCTGATGCAAAAGCATCTCCTGCTCCAAAAGTTTTTCTTATTTTTGTAGGAACAACTCCTACAGCTATTTTTTCTCCGTTATTCTTAAATGCTGTAGAACCATCGGCTCCTCTTTTAATAACTACTAATTGAGTATTTCCTTTTAAGAATCTTTTTGCTGTAACATCATCATCTTGATTTTCTCTATCCCAAAGATATTCAACTGCGTCAAACTCTTCTCTAGTTCCAATTATTACATCACATTTTTCACAAGCCATTGTGTAGCAAATTGAAGTTTCTGATGGAGTTTTCCAAGAATATGCACGGTAGTCAATATCCATAATAACTATCACACCATTTCTTCTAGCATATTCCATTGCAAGAAATGCAGCTTCTCTAGAAGGACTAGAAGCAAATGCAGTTCCTGATATTACTAATATCTTTGAATTTTTAATATAATCCTCGTCAATATCTTCACAACATAAATGTAAATCTGCAACATTCTCTCTATAAAAAATTACTCCACATTCATTAGGACTTTTTACTTCTGTTAATGCAAGTCCATTTGTATATTCAGAATCTTTTATAATTCCCTTTGTATCTATATTTAGTTTCTCTAAACTTTTAGTTATATATCTACCAAAAGCATCATCTGAGACTCTTCCTATAAATCCAACCTTCATATTTTGTTTTGAAAGCCCCACTGCTATATTTGCTGGAGAACCTCCTACACTTTTCATAAATCCTGAGACTTCCTCAATAGGCTTATTAAATTCTATTGGATTTAAATCCACCCCTGCACGCCCTAAACAAATAACATCAAGCTTTTTGTCAGCTAAAATTTGCATATCATCCTTCCTTTCTAAGTTTCCTCAACTCTTTTAGCTCCAGAGTTGTAACTTTGTTTCTTTTGGTTTCGTTTCATTTATATTTAATTACACTTTTATTTGATTAGATTATATTTCTTTTCCTTTAAATTGTCAATGTTTTTTTGAAAAAATTTAGTATTTTTTGTTCTATTTAAATATTTTAGATTCTTTTTTAGTGCTAAACCACTACTATACAACTCTTTCACGGTCCAGTTATCCCTCAATAATTCAGCTATTAATAGTTGCTTTTCTTATTCTAAAATTTACTTTCACTTTCTTTTGGTTTCACTTTAATGAAACTGAAAAATAAAAAAGCAACCTTTTTATTTTAAAGGTTGCTTTTTTACTATTTAGCTTTTATTATTTATTTTCTTCTGTTAAATACTTTATTCCCTTTTCATTAAAATAATCACTGTAAACCTTTGGTATAGTATCAGATATAATGCAATCTATTTGATTTAGATCAGCAATTTTATATATTCCCATACGTCCAAACTTTTCATTATCAACAAGCATATACCATCTACGATTAATATCTGATAAATTTCTATAAATATAAGTACTAATAATTGAATTTACAGTTATTCCAGCATTTAAATCAATTCCTGAACAACTTGTAAAAGCCTTTGAAACATATATGCTTTTCAAGTATTGTGAAGCATTTTCTATACTTGAAAAATAAGTATTTGAATCAACTGTGGTAACCTCTCCACCAACTATATAAAGTTTACATTTAAATGAAATTAAATCCATCAATGCTGATATATTATTAGTCACAACTGTTAAGTTTTTAAATCTATCTAACTTTTTTGCTAGTAAATTACAAGTTGATCCTGATCCTAAAAATATTGTATCTCCGTCTTCTATCTGAAGAAGTGCTAGCTCTACAACTTTTTCCTTTGTTTTATTTTCATCTAAATCCAAATTATTTTCATTAAATCCTACTTTGTTTTTAGAAAATTCATCATTAAGTAATGCTCCCCCATATATTTTCTTTATAATTCCTTCTTTATGAAGAATTTGTAGATCTTTTCTTATCGTCACACCACTTACACCATATTCTTTGCACAAATCGCTAACAAGTACTTTTTTGTTTTTCATAACTTTTTTTCTTATTTCATTAATTCTTTCCTCTTGCAGCATAAGCTTCCCTCTCTTTCCTTATAATATTTATTTTAATAATCATTTATAACATTCCTATTATATTAATAATAGCATATAATTAATAATATTACAACATAAAGAAACAAAACCTAAACAAAAGTAACAAAAGAAAAGCAAAGTTTAGCTCATAATTAAAATTTATTTTATATTTTTAAAGCTTCCCCTAATGAAATTTCTTCCAAAAAAATATTTTAAATAAATTTTTTCAAAATTATTAATCTCAATAGTGTTAATAGTGTCTCTATTTAAATGACATCCCATTGCAAATACTTTCCACATAGGAGTAAGTATATTTTGTAAAAAGAATAAAAATTTATTTTCATTTTTTATATGTTCTAAAATTAAAAGTTTTCCATTTGCCTTACACACTCTTTTCACTTCTTTTAAAGTTTTATCTGGATCTGGAATTGTACATAAACTTAAAGTTATTACCACTGTATCAAATATATTATCATTAAATGGTAAACTTTCTCCAGAGGCTAAAACTATCTCTATATTTTTCCCATTAATTTTTTTTCCTGCTTCTATAATCATTTTTTCATCTGGATCTATGGCTATTACATGATTTTTTGAATAAAATTCAAAATTAACTCCAGTACCAGCTCCAATTTCTAAAACTTTTCCTTCAATATTTTTTAAAAGAGCATATCTTTCATTATGCAACATTTTTCTTTCTAATCTACTCATTAATTTATCATATAAAAGACCTTTCATTAATAATCCTCATTTCATAATTATTTCTATTCATTATTCTGATCCTAATTTATCAGCTAAAAGTATAGCATTATAAACCATTTCTGGAACTATCTCATAAAGAAAATTATGAATTGTTTCCCCTTCATTACAAGATGCTGCTGCTACTTTTTTTATTTTTTCATTTACATTATCTTTTATTCCCATCTCTGCTAATGTTGTAGGCAAACCTACTTTTTTACAAAAATTAATAATTTCTTTTATGTCATCAAGTTCTCTGTTTTCAAGAACAAGTTGTGCTATAGTTCCAAAGGCTACTTTTTCTCCGTGATATAAATGATGACAATCTTCTATAACTGTAAATCCATTATGGATAGCATGTGCTGCTGCTAGACCTGAACTTTCAAAACCTATTCCACTTAAATATGTATTAACCTCTACTATTTCTTCAAAAGCATCACTAGATATTTTTCTATCAGAAGAAAGTTTTGCTAAATAACCTTTTTCAAGTAATTTATCTCTACAAAGTTTTGCAAGACTCAAAGCAGCTAGAGTAGATTTTCCTCCTGACATTGCAGTAGCCTTAGCATCATAACAAATTTTTGCTTCATAATAAGTTGCAAGTGCATCTCCCATACCAGAAACTAAAAGTCTAGTTGGAGCCTTTGAAATAAGACTTGTATCCATAAGTACAATCTCTGGATTCTTTGGTAGCATTAAATATTTATCAAAAACTCCTGAGTCAGTATAAATAACTGACAGTGCACTTGTAGGTGCATCTGTTGAAGCAATTGTTGGTGAACTAATTACAGGTAGTTTAGAATAATAGGCTATGGCTTTTGCAGTATCTAATGTTTTTCCTCCACCTACTCCTACAATTATTTGAATCCCTTTATTTTCATATTTTTCAATTATTCTTTTAATCTCATTATCAGAACATTCTCCATTAAATAATTCAAATTCAACTTTTATATCTTCTTTAGTTACACCTTCTAGTATCATATCTTTAGTTAAAGTCATTACAAATTCATCTGCAATTATCAAAAAATGTTTTCCATAAATTTCACCGTGTTTTATTAATTCTTTCAATGCATTCTTTCCTTGAATGTATTTTGATGGTGCGTTTATTATTTTCATTTCATTTCCTCCTTATAACATTAAAATATAATAACAATAAAGATAAATCCTACTGAAAACTTTTATTTTCCAAACACTATCCTCTATATGTTTATACTAACACATTTTCATTCTTTTCTCTAGTTAAATAAAGTGTAAGTATTTTTTTTATAGTTCTAGCATTTCTAATTGTTACTTTTTTATTTACTGAAGAACTTGCAATTTTATACCATCTTGTTTTAGATAAAGTTGCCCTTGGTGCAGACCAAAATATAACATTTTTATAATGCTGAACTTTTTCATATTCTGGTTTCTCTTCCCCTACAGCTTTATATACTTCTTTAATTGTTGTTGGAGGAATTAAAAAAATTACTTGATTAATTATTTCTTTATCAGAATTTATATCCCACCATTTTGGAGTATTCTCTAAAATATCAGATAATTCATTTAAAGATACAATAGTCACAGGAATGTTTAATAAAAATTTTTCAGAAATAATAAACTGACATAAATCTATAAGTTTAGTTCTATCATTTTCATTAGTCGAAAAAAGAATATTTCCACTATTAATATAAGTGCTCACATTTACAAATCCTATTTCTTCAAAAGCTAATTTTAATAATGGCATTGATACTTTATTTTTACCACTTATATTTACACCACGTAAAAGAGCAATATACTTTTCCAAATAAAAACACCTCCAATTATCTATCTAAATTTCTATTCTAAATTTCTACTTATAGTTTATCACTATAAAATATATATAACAATAACATTAACTAATTAATTCCTTCTAATTTTATTCCAGTACTTTTCCAGTACTTTTAACTTTTCCCCTCAACTCTTCTGTAAAAAATCCAGTTTTATAAAGATAGTAATTAAATTATGTTACAATAACAAAAACTGTAATTTTCAACTAAAAAAAGACCTTGTAATTTGGAAAATAAAGAGCGTTTTTACTCTCTTCCTTGTAATTACATAGGCCTTTTTTTGATGGCTAAAACACCCCTATAATGGCTCTAGAACCTATCTTCAATTTGTTTATTTTAAAGGTTTTAAGAGTGGATGCTTTGGAAATCGCCCTAAATAACAGTTGTAATTACTATATCTCAGACATCTTTTCGTTTAACTAGTACAAAACAGGGTGTTTTTTTGCTTTATTTCATGTTTTTATCCCTCTTATCTTTCCATCAATTTTTTGCTAATAATACGTGTTGAGCCAAATTGATTTTTAAACATAATATCCCATAACTCCATACATTTACATGCTATCTCTTCTCTAGTTCCCTTAGACTCATCATAAAGCCTCGCAACCAAATTCGAAATTTCGTTATTCATCATATAATCATCATCTTTTTTCATAACTTTATCTCTACACAATTCTAAAATAATATTTGAAAATTCTAATATTGATTTTAAAGTATTTTTTAAATATTCAACAAACAAATAAATTGTTCTATAATCTAACTTTGTTTTAAATAATCTTATTATAAATTTAGAATCCTCTTCTAGATCAACAACTCCATTTAAAAATATTTTATGGAGAAATTTATTAATATCTTTTCCCAACTCTAAAAAGTTATATACTATCTCTTTTATTTTTTTCTTATATTCTTTTTTATCAAAATAATTTGCTGCCATCTCTAAAATATAATCACTTTGTTTTTCACTCATATCTTTTAAACTTTCATTAAAAATTTCAGAAAATTTTTCTTCGCATAAACTCATCTCTATAACACTATATGAACCTATTCTTAAAAGATCTTCGTCTTTTGAATTATAGCATTTTGAAATTATCTCTGTTATTCTTTCCTTATAATTATTATACATATTAAAAAATAATTTTCTTGATTCTCTAAAACTAGCATATCTTATATCCTCTTTAAATAATAAAACAAACTTATCATATGCCCATTCTTTGTCTATATTACAAACTGGAAAAAGACTTTCCATTGTTGCATATTTAACTTCAATATTTTTATCTTCTAATAACTTTTCTATGGTTGACTTAAACACTTCATACAAAACCTTATTTCCCCATAATAAAACACCTATAGTTATTGCCGCTTCTCCTCTGCAACAGTTCCTTGAATTATCTAATATCATATTGCAACTTGACATATCTTTATCATCAGAAGTAGTTACATTTATTTTCCCAAATTCTGGATCTTTATGATTTATCGCTATATTTTTTATTTGCTCTATT
Source organism: Fusobacterium sp. JB019 (assembly GCA_030673965.1). Taxonomy (NCBI): domain Bacteria; kingdom Fusobacteriati; phylum Fusobacteriota; class Fusobacteriia; order Fusobacteriales; family Fusobacteriaceae; genus Fusobacterium; species Fusobacterium sp. JB019. The sequence continues at coordinate 433,300 of JAUTCN010000002.1, forward strand.
ACTTTATTTGACCAAATAATTTCTTTCTTCTTTTGAATTATAGTTAGAAAATTTCTTGCTCTTCCAGATTCCATATTACATGGAAATTTAATCATAAGTTCTTCCAAAATTTCTTTTGATAAATTTTCTAATTCAGATGAAAAGGCTACTCCATAAAATAAAGAATCAATAAAAACATCATCAATTTCTTCTTTGCTTTTTAAAACCATTTCTATTATCTTTTTAGAATCTTTTTTCACAGCTTCTGTAAAATCACTAGCAATCTGTTCTATTGAATTATCTATAAAGAAATCTTTTCTTTCTCTAATTCTGTACCTACTCTTTTCTTTTATTTTTTGACTTTTTATAATTTTCAACCATCTTTTTGCAGATAAAGCTTTTCCTGATAATGAAGACTTAATAGCTGTAAAGCCACCATCTTCCCTATAGTAACTAGATATTCTTTCTGGATATTTTCTATTCAATACCTTTATCAAAGCTTTTCCTTCATTACTCAATCTTTTATAAGAAAGATGTGGCAACAATTCTTTTTGCAACAATCCCCAGAAATTCCACCCTGTTAATTCTTTTTTATTTTTCTTTTCCTTTGTTTTTCTTTTATATATTTCAATATCAAAACGATCTATATATTTTATAATCATTGTTTCTAGTTTTTTGAAATTTAAATCACTACAATATTCAGAATATTTACTTATAACCCTTTTGATTAGTCTCAAAGTATCTGAATTACCACTTGTCTCATCTACTATAAAATCTGAGTTGAAATTATTAATAATTATTTCTACAACTTTATCACTAAAATTTTCAGGTATATAAAATAATCCATGTAATATAATTTCATTAAAAATATTATAATTTTTTCCTAAATATTCTTGATAATATTCAAAAAAATATTTAGGTGAACTCTTAATTAGTGAAATATTAGCTTTTTTTATAATTTCAACACAAATACGATTAATATTTTTTCTATTATGTCTATTCCTCCATTCAAAAAAAGCATTTTCTTTTGGAATATATTTCACTAATTTTTCTAGTACAAACTTTCCATCTTTTATCTCTATATTCTCTAGAGAATCTAAACATTTATCTTCATACCTATATTCACTTCCTAAATTAACTTTACAATTCATCCAATATGATAATATTTTTATTGCCCTTTCTTCTTTTTTAAAAAATAAGCCTTTATCTATATAGACTATTTTTAAAAAATCAGAATCATACTCATAAAATTTTTCTCTTAATTCAAACATTTTATCAGTATCTTCAGATGGATAAGGAGATAAACATCTATAAAATTCCTTGCTGTCCTCTTTATTTTCAAATGCATGCTTAGAAATAAAATCAATATACTCTTCATCGTAATCTCTAGAAATACTATAAAGTAATTTAAACACTGTCTCTTTTTTAGAACTATCTCCAATCCATTTATCTAAAATTTTATTTTTTATTAAAACATTTATATATTTTTTATTTCCAGAAATAACATCTTTTAATATATAGTTTTCTATACTTTTATTTTCACAATTTTCTAAAATATATTTTTCTATAATGTAATTTGGATTTTTAATCTGATTTAAAAGTTCATAAAATAAAAATTTAATATAAAATCTAATGCTTTCAGATTCAAGCATCTTTTTTCCTATCTCTAAAAATTCTCTTTGATTATCTTCCAAAATATTTTGTAAAAGCATTTGCATTTGATATCGCCTATTTGGTGTTTGTCTAGTTTTGCCTCCTATAATATTTTCAATATCTATTCCATTATCATAATCATCTAGCATATTTTTATAAATAAAATAATCTAAAATTGATTGATGGACAAAAGAAATTTTATCATTTTTACTTACAACTAACATCCCATTTGAAACCAAAAGGTTTAAAACACTTTGGTTTGTATCCAACCTTCTCTTAGAAATTTCTGAATATCCTTTTTCATCAAATTTTTCTGATATTTTTTTTATTTCTCCTCTTATTAATTCTTCTCCTATTTGACAAGAAGAACCTTTTTTTATAATTTCTTCAAACCATCCATACATTAATTTACTAGTAGTTGAATAATCAGTATTTTCTTTTTTTAGATCAAATTGTTGCCATATGTACAAATTACTAGGTATACTTAATACTTTTTTTGTTTTCAATGATAATTTATTATAGCTACTCGTTCCCATAATATTTTTCAAAATTTCTTCTTTCAGTTCTTTTATTTCAATTTTTTTCCAACAATTATCATTTAAGTTAAAAAGCTTGTTTATTCCAGTATCTTTTTCTAAATCATAAGTTCTACATACAAAAATTAATATTATTTTATGTTCTCTTTTTTTATTTATATTATTTAATTCTATAATAAATTCTTTACAAACTCTTAAAGACTCACTTGAATTAGCTTTCGTCCATCTAAAAGCATCTAATTGATCTAATATTACAATTCCTTTTTTGTCTTTCATTATTTTATCAGCACAATAAGATATTGGCCCTTCCAGTGATAACTCCTCTCCCCAATAAAATATATTTTTTTTAGGTATATATTTATCTAATTTTATTGCGACATAAGGTATCTCCTTTTTCTCACAATAATCTATTATTTCATAAGTACATCCACTTTTCCCAAACCCAGCTCTACCATGAATTATTATTGAGTTTTCTTTTTCTATCTCTTCTATACATTTTTGTGTTTCTTCTCTCTTAATAAAACCATCCTTCAAACAAGTAAAATCACTTATATATTCCTCATTAAGTCTTTCAAATCTTTCAATTATTTTTTTGTTTTCTTTATTTTCTGAAAATTTAAATACATTCAAATTATTTTTTATTAAGATACTATTTATATCATTTAAATTATAAACTTTAAACTGATTAAAACCTTTAATTACTTCATAAATAACACCAACTAAAAATATTTTTTCGTATTTTTTTAAAAATAATCCACTTCCAGATAGTCCCGAACAATTATCAATAATAGACTTTTCTATAGATTCTATATTTGTTGTTGGTTCTAATCTATTATCATCACCGTAATTACAATTTATTTTAATTGCTTGACCTCCTAAACTTTTAGGATAGCCCTTAAAAAATACTTTTTCTTCTGTTTGTGTTATTTCTAAATATTCAAAAATTGGAATCTCCTGATTTTCAATTTCCAAAAATATAATAACTAAATCCAATTCAGCATCATCTTTATCATATATTACTTGGCTAGGATTTATTTTTATTCCTAATGGTTTTATTATAATTTCATTAAATATTTCTTCATATTTATCACCTAGTAACACATGTTTAGCAGTCAATATAAAATATTTTCTCTCTTCTGAGTTATAACAAATAACTCCACTACCTTCTCTTTTTTTATCTACTTCTAATTTAACTACTACTTTATCTAAATCATTTAATTGTAATTGTGTATGCATGTTCTCCCCCTTCTGGAAAAAGACATTTAAAATTATATTTTTTCTTTTCTTCTTCTGAAAATATCCCCTTTAATACTTCATTATTATAATTAAAAATAAAACTTATCGTTTTTTCTATATTCCTTTCCTTATTTAATAATATTCTTGATAAAGCCATTTTTGTTGGGTTATTATTATGATCTCCATTTGTAGAAATAATAAAACTATAGCACTCTATAATTTCTAATAATTCTTTACTTAAATTATTTTCACTTCCATGGTGAGGAAGTTTAAAATAATCTAACTTTAATTTATTATCTTTAGAATATCCCAAATCTTTTAAAGAACTATACATAATTTTTGCAGAAGCATCTCCTGAAAATAAAAAATTCCTATTATTAATTGAAATAATGAAAGCTAAACTTGATAAATTTTCGATAGTTAAATTTTCTTTAAAAGTTTCATTATATAATTCTTCAATATCACAAGAATAATCATTATTTTTTGAAGCTATTTTTTTAGAAACCTCTTCTTCTTTTTTCATTCCTAATAAAAAATTTTTAAGAATTTCCCTATTTGGAGAAAGTATTAAGAAAGATATGTTATTTCTCTCTATATTTTTTTTATTAAAAAAATATAATTTATCATTAAATTTATCATTTTTAATTAAGTAATCTTTTAATTTAAGTCCTTGTGAAAAACTTATCTTTTCACTAAAATCTAGAAAAGTATCATTGGTATAACAATTAAACCAAACCTCTTTTACTATTTTATCAAATTTTTCATTATCATTTTCTATAAAATTTAATAATCCCCCTATATGATCTTGATCCACATGAGTAATAATGAAAATATCTATCTCCCCATTATTATCACTAATTTTTTTTATTTCAGGCTTAACTCCTCTTATATATGTCCCTTTAAAACCTGAATCTATAAAAATATTAGTAATTTTATCATCTTCTATTACCTTCAATAAAAATGCATCACCATAATTAACTTGTAAAGCTTTAATAATTATTTCCGTATAATTTCCCCCTTTATCTTATTTCAATAACTTTAAATTCTTTTATTTAATGATACCCCAATATTTTATAATAGTAAATATTTCTGTAATTAAAAATACATTAATATTCTATACCATAAGAATACCAATGTATTTTTCAAATAAAATTGACTTAAATAATTATTTTAAATATTTTCCTATTATTGACTCTTCACAACATTCTATTTTTTCTAAAGTTCCGTTAGCAATTAATTTCCCTCCATCAGCAGAACTCCCTGGACCTAATTCAATTATATTGTCAGATAGTTTTATGAGTTCTATATCATGAGTTGCTATAACTATAGTATCCCCTGTTTTTTTTAATTTTAAAAATAACTTATACAATTTTTCAATATCATATAAATGTAAACCACTACTAGGTTCATCCAACATATAAATCACTTTATCTTTTCTTAATTTGCCTAATTCTGATACCAGTTTTATTCTTTGAGATTCTCCACCTGACAAAGAATTCGAAGGTTGACCTAATTTTATGTAACCCATCCCTAAATCATCCATCATTTTCAAAACTTCATAAATTTTTTTATTTGATTTAAAAAAATTTATACCTTCTTTTATTGTCATATCTAAAATTTCTGCTATATCTTTATTTTTAAATTTAATAGATAATGCTTCCTTATTGAACCTTTTTCCTTTACAAACTTCACATTTTTCATAAATATCTTCCATAAAATCTAAACTATACTTTATAACTCCATTTCCTTTACAAAACTCACATCTTCCTCCCTCAATGTTAAAACTAAAAAAACTATTTTTATATTTCTTTCCATTTTTATCTTCACATTTTGAAAATAATTTTCTTATTTCGTCATAAATATTTAAATAAGTGGAAACTATTGACCTTGAATTTCTACTTATAGGAGTTTGTTCAACTTTTACAACTTTATAATTTATAAAATCCTTATCTTTAAGTTCATATTTTCTTTTTTTTAATGCCCCTTCTAATAATTCTAAAAGTGTACTTTTACCGCTTCCTGAAACTCCTACAAGAGCATTTATTTGATTATCTTTTAAAAAAAGTGTCATATCTTTTATATTATTTCCCTTTAAATTTTTAAAAATAATTTTTTGATAAGCACTCTTAGTTTTATCTTTTATTTTTAAAGAAATACCATTTCTATAATTAAATGTAGCAGATTTTTCTATATTTTTAAATTTATTTAATGGACCATTATACAAAACTTCGCCTCCGTAAATTCCAGCTTTTGGACCAATATCTATAATATAATCTGCTTTATTTATAAAATAATTATTGTGTTCCACTATAATTATAGTATTATTATTTTCTTTAATTTTCAATATATTTTTAATAACTAAATCTATATCTTTAGGATGAAGTCCTGAAGAAGGTTCATCAAAAATAAATAACATGTTTGAAACAGAATCATTTATAGCGCTTGCTAATCTTATCCTTTGATATTCACCTCCAGATAAACTTATTGTACGTCTATTTATTGAAATATATTCTAAATTACATTTAATAATATTTTTAATTTTTATTAACATAATATTAATTATTTCTTTTACTAAAATATTTTCTTTTTTTACTTTATTTAACCAAATTTTTAATTCTTTAAAAGTTAAATTTTCAACTTCTGAATAATTCAATTCACATATTCTATCCTCAAGATTTTCTTTTCTTATTCCAGACCCATTACATTCTTTACAATTTTTTTCCAAAAAATATTCTTTATTTATTCCCTCTTTTATTTGTGAAGCGCTATGTTTTTCTTTGTATTTCAACAATTCTTCTAACACCCCTAAAAAAGTTACTTTTCTTTTTTTTATTTTTCCTTTTGAGCTTCTAAATTTCAATTCTATTCTATCTTTTATTTTTCCTTTCATCAAAAAATTATACTCTTTTTCTGAAAAATCTTTAATTTTCTTGCCTATATTTAAATAACCCATCTCACAGATTTTAATTAAGGTTTGATCAAATAAATCTTTTTCCTTTTTACGCTTCCAGAATAAAACAGCTCCCTCATCTATACTTTTTTCAAAATCAATAATTTTAGTTAAATCAATATCATATATTATTCCTAATCCATTACATTCTTTACATGCTCCATAAGGTGTATTTGGTGAAAACTGTGAAGATAAAACATCTTTTCCTTTTGATTTTAAGATAATTACAAAAATTTGCCTTAACATTTCTGAAATTTTAGTTAAAGTTCCAACCGTAGATCTAACATTATTATTTACCTTAATCTGTTTCATTGATACTGATGGTAAAATTTTATCACAATGAAAATCATTAAAATAATTTATTTTCTGACCTAATGAAGATAATTCTGGAAACATTAAATCTAAATATGTATTTCGACTTAAAGCATAAATCGAGTCAAATACTAAAGAGCTTTTTCCGCTTCCTGAAACTCCTGTTATAACTGTAATTTTATTTTCTGGAAAAGTTATATCTATATTTTTTAAATTATTTATATTTAAGCCATAATAATTTATCATCTTTCCTCCCTATAAAACACTTACTTATTTTTTTTATATTTTCCTTTTTTTCCACACCATTCACAATTATCTAGTTTTTTATACTCTTTATATTTAACATCCATATCATAGATATTAAACTCTCCTCTTCTATTTATATTTGTAGGAGTTATTGTTTTAGTTAAAACTTTAATCGCTTCTAAGGAAGAAAAACTCGATGAAATAGAGCACATTGGCCCTAAACTCCCAATTTTTCTACCAGCAATAGCTAATTTTTTCATATTTGCAATATCTAAATCATTTTGTTCTTTGAGTTGTTTCTCAAAACATTTAACACAGGCGGTTTTATAAGGAATTATTGTTTGCCCTATTAACGAAACATGTAAATTATATCCACCAGCTATTATATGAGGTATATTTTTTTTCATGCAATATTCTCCTATCCAAATAGCAGTTTGATCTACCGTTGGTTTATCTGCACAATCAATAATCAAATCTAATTTTTCTCCATCAAAAAAATTTAAAGTTTCTTCACATAACATTTTTTTGACTATTGAAATATTAGCTTTTTCATTAATGTCTAATAATCTTTTTTTCAAAACCTCTACTTTAAATTTTCCAATATCTTCTTCTATATATCCCCATTGTCTATGTAAATTTGAAATTTCAATTTTATCATTGTCCATTAAAATTAAATTCTCTACTCCTGATTGAATCAAATTTGCTGCAATCCAACTTCCCACTGCTCCTATCCCTATTACTAGTACTTTAGATTTTTTTATATTGTTCCAAGCCATTTGAACTTTCTCTTCACTAGAAAAATAATCTTCTAACATTGAAAAAACTCTAGAATAAATTTCTCTATCTTTAGTTTTTTTTATCTCTAAATCATCAACTATTATACTATTAGTTTTTAAAAATTTTAAAAATTTTAAAAACTTTTTTTTAGTATAATTATTCATTTTATATTTATCTGCTATTTCATCAACTGTACTTTCTCCATCTAATGAACAAATTAGTTTAGAAACTTTTTCATCTATTTTTACAATTAAACTTTTCCTAATATTACCTTTAAAAAATTCAATTTGACCTTCATTTACTACAACTCCTACAGAACTTCTAATTCTAGGCTTCATCTAATATTCCTCCACACACTAAACATTTTGGATCTTTTTTCACATCTAAATACTTTATTTTGTAAGTATCTATATCCATTTCTCCTCTTGTTAAATAATTATTTTTTTCTACCTTAACCCCACAAATAAATTTTATAATTTGAACTGCTGCATAACTTGATGAAAATAAACTTTGGGAAGCAAAACCACCATATTTGATAAACTCATTTCTAATTTTTTTTTGTTCAGGTTTCCAATCTTTAAGTGCTTTTTCAAAATAATTCATATAACAACTAACACAAGGAGTTTTCCCAGGAATTATTAATTCTCCTGTACTCATATTATGTATGTTAAATCCACCTGCTATATAATGGGGCTTTCTTAACTCTACACATTTTTTTGATATTTTTAACGATGTATATCCAATATATGGCTCATCTGCTGTATTAATCACAAAAGTAGAAGATTTTATTAATTCATCAATATTTTTATTTGGTATTAATTTTTCAAATAAAATTTTTACTTTTGCTTTTGAGTTAATCTTTTGTATTTCTTCTTTTAAAGCCTGAACTTTACTTTTTCCAACATGACTTTTTCTGTAATACATATGTCTGCATTTATCTGATTCTTTAACTTTTTTAAAATCTAAAATAATAAAATTTTCTACTCCTGCCATAGCTAACAATAATGCTATATCTCCCCCCATTGCACCTACACCAAAAATAACTATTTTAGAATCCTCTATTTTTTTTTGATTATTTATTCCTGCGCACTCTCCTATATTAAATTCACTTAAATAGTTAATTTGTCTTTCATATCTTTTATCAACAATAATATTATGCTTTTTTTCAACCACTACATTAATTGAAACTAAAAATTTCATAATTTTATTAACTGTTTCAACACTTATTTCAGAATTATTTTCTTGATTATAAACTTCAGCTATTTCCTTACTATCTTTTTCTCCATCAATTAGTTTAATTAAATTTATAGTTTTTTCATTTACTTTGTATTCCATTAATCTTCTCGTATTAATAAAATAAAAAAGTAAGATATTATCTTGTATTGTATAAATATCTATACTATCTTTGATTTTAAACATTTTATTTTCTCCTAATTATAATACTGAGAAGCTTTATTAATTATAAAGCTTCTCTTAATAAATTTTTAATATTGAATTACTCCAGCGTTAATTTCTAAAAATTCTCCCCATTGTTCTTCAGAAATATCTATGTTATTTCTTGTACAAACTCTAGTACAACAAGCTGAACGTCCTTCATTAGAACAACCCGCACTATACGCTCCCATAACATGTTCTTCTTCAACAACTTCAAATTCAAAATCATCAATCTTAAAATTCATAAAATACCTCCATTTGTATAATTTAAAAGCTAAACTTCTTATGTTATAGCACCAACATGTTTAAAAGTCAATATTTCTTTAAAGTTATAACTTCTATTTTTATAAAAATTTTTAATTTAAAAAATAAAAAGCGTTTTCATTCTCTTCATTGTAATTAAACAGGTATTTTTTTGCTATATTTGCTCCTTCTAATTTAAATAACAAATATATCTTGAATTAGGAAATGGATAGTTATATAATAAAGTGATTAGCCTTTTATTTTATAAAAGGTTGCATCAATAAAATAATTGTACAAAGGGAGAATTTATGAGCATAGAAAGTGAAGCTACTTTAGAAAATAAACTAATAGAGCAGTTATCTAATAATGGCTATAGTAAAGTCACTATTACTAATGAATTTGATCTTCATGAAAACTTTAAAAAACAATTAGAAAAATATAATGAAATTTTCCTTACAGATAGAGAATTTGATAAAGTCTTAATTCACCTTCAAGGAGATAGTATCTTTGAAAAAGCTAAAAAATTAAGAAGACCTTTTCCTCTTCAAAGAGATGATGGAGATATGTCATATATTGAATTTTTTAATCAGGAAGATTTTTCTAAAAATATCTTCCAAGTGACAAATCAAGTTACTATGGAAGGAACATATAAAAATAGATATGATGTTACTATCCTTATAAATGGAATTCCCATGGTTCAAATTGAACTAAAAAAGAGAGGTATTGAATTAAAGCAAGCTTTCAACCAAATAAATAGGTACCAAGATCATTCTTATAAAGGCCTTTTTAATTACATTCAAATATTTGTAATTAGTAATGGAGTCAATACTAAATATTATTCAAATAATAAAGATCAATCCTTTAAACAAACTTTTTATTGGACTGATGAAAATAATAAAAAAATAAGTAACTTAAAAGATTTTACAAATATATTTTTAGATAAAGAGCATTTAAATATAATGATATCTAAATATATTGTATTACATGAAACTTGTAAAATTCTTATGGTCCTTAGGCCTTATCAATATTATGCAGTGGAAAGAATATTAGATACTGTTCATAATTCTCCTAATAGCAACGGATATATTTGGCACACTACTGGAAGTGGTAAAACTCTTACTTCTTTTAAAGCTAGTCAAATATTAATAACTAAAGAAGAAATAGATAAGGTTATATTTGTCGTTGATAGAAAAGATTTAGATAACCAAACAATGGAAGAATTTAATAGCTTTTCAAAAGGAAGTATCGATGGAACAGACAGTACTAAATCTCTAGTTTCTCAACTTACAGATAACACTACTCCTTTGGTTATAACTACTATACAAAAGCTTAATAATGCTATTAGCAAACATCATTTAGAAACTAAAATGAAAAGTGTTAAAGATAAGAGATTAATTTTCATATTTGATGAATGCCATAGAAGTCAATTTGGAGATACTCATAAAAAAATAAATAATTTTTTCACATCAAAACAATTCTTTGGTTTTACTGGAACACCTATATTTGCTGTAAATGCAATTCATCATAAAACTACAGCAGATCTATTTGAAAAACCCTTACATAAATATACTATTAAAGATGCTATTGCTGATGATAATGTCCTTGGTTTTTCTGTAGAGTATTATAATACTTTTAAAAGTAAAAAATTACAAGATGAAAATGGAGATGATCGTTATTTAGATGATATTAAAGTAGAAGGCATTAATACTAAAGAAGTTTTTGAAGCTCAAGAAAGGCTTGAAAATATAGTCGATTTCATAATTTCTAATCATTGTAGGAAGACAAGGGACAAGGAATTTAATAGTATTTTTGCTGTAAATTCCATTGAAACACTTTTAAAATATTATGATATATTTAAGTCTAAAGATCATGATTTAAATATAGCTACTATATTCACCTATGCAGATAATGAAGATAATAAAAATGCAAATGGTATAGCAGAAGAAAAAACAAATAAACATACTAGAGAACGTTTAGATGAAATAGTAAATGACTATAATAAAACATTTGGAACTAATCATAATCTAAATAAAGATAATGGTTTTAATGCTTATTTTGTAGATCTTTCTAAAAAAGTTAAAGAGAAAAAAATAGATATCCTTCTAGTTGTAAATATGTTTTTAACTGGATTTGATAGTCCACGTTCAAATACTCTATATGTTGATAAAAATTTAAAATATCATAACTTAATTCAAGCTTTTTCAAGAACAAATAGATTACTTAACGAAACAAAAAGTTATGGAAATATAGTTTGTTTTAGAAATTTAAAGAAAAATACAGATGAAGCAATAGAGCTGTATTCTAATCTTGATGCAAAAGAAACTGTCTTAATGAAAGACTACAGAGAGTATGTTAAAGATTTCAATAAGTATGTAGATGATTTAATAACTCTTGCTCCTGATGTTAATGATATAAACGATTTAAATTCTGAAGATGATAAATATAGATTTATTGAAATATATAGAAATCTTTTAAGAGTTTTAAATAAACTTACTACTTTTAGTAAATTTTCATATGATGATCTTAATATGACTGAACAAACATTCAATGACTATAAAAGTAAATATCTTGATCTTCATTATGAAGTAAATAAACAAAAAGAAAAAGTTAGTATCTTAAATGATATCGATTTTGAAATTGAATTAACAAGAAAAGATTATGTTAATGTTTCATATATAATTTCACTTATTAAAAATTTAAATTCTGAAGATGAAGGATTCTTAAAAGATAAAGAATTTATTCTTAAAACTATTGAAAGCAATCCTGAATTAAGAAGTAAAAAAGAATTAATAGAACAATTCATTGAAGAAAATAGAGTAAATATAGTTGCAGGTAATAAATTTGACATAGAAGAAAAATTAAAATTATTTTTACAAAAAGAAAAAGAAAGACAAATTTCAGAGTTTATAGCTTTAGAAAATTTAAGAGAAGAATCAGCAAAGAAAATTATATCTGATTATGAATTTAGTAGTAAATTCAATGTTGGTGAAATAAAAAAATCTTTCCTTGGAAAGGTTGGATTAAAAGAAAAAAGAGAAAAAATAAATAACGTTAAACATAAAATAGAAGAAATAATGAATACATTCAATTGGTAAAAGGAGAATATTAAATGTCGGAACATAAACAAGAACTGGAAAAAAAGCTATGGGCAATAGCTAATGAATTAAGAGGAAGTATGGGGGCAGATGAATTTAGAGACTATATTCTAGGTTTAATCTTTTATAAATTCCTTAGTGAAAAAATAGAAAAAGCTGCTGCTGAAGAATTAAAAGATGAAAATTTAACATTTTTAGAAGCAGTTAGCGATGAAGAAACAAAAAAAGAATTATCAGAACTTGTTATAGATGAACTAGGTTATTTCATAGAACCAAAATATTTATTCCATAATCTAGCATCAAGAGCTAGACAAAAAGAATTTATAATAGAAGATCTTGGTAAAGGACTAAAATATATTGAAGAATCTGCTCTTGGGCATGAAAGTGAAGAAGATTTTACTGGTCTATTTGTAGATATTGACTTAAATTCTCCTAGATTAGGAAAAAATTCTGATGAAAAAAATAAATTAATATCAGAAGTTATAAAACATTTAGCTGATATCAACTTTATGTATGAAGATACTGAAATAGATGTACTTGGAGATGCTTATGAATATTTAATCGGAGAATTTGCAAGTGGTGCTGGTAAGAAAGCTGGAGAGTTCTATACTCCTCAACAAGTATCTAAGATTCTTGCTAAATTAGTTACAGTAAATAAAAATAAAATAAAAAGTGCTTATGATCCTACTTGTGGTTCTGGTTCTCTATTACTTAGAATTTCTAAAGAAGCAGAAGTAGCTGATTTTTACGGACAAGAAAAAAACAATACAACTTATAACCTCGCTAGAATGAATATGATATTACATAATGTTAATTTTAATAATTTTAATATTATGCAAGGAGATACCTTAGAAGATCCTCAACATTTAAATAAAAGATTTGAAGCAGTTGTGGCTAATCCACCTTTTTCTGCTAAATGGAGTGCAAATCAAACTTTCTTATCTGATGAAAGATTTGCTGACTATGGAAAATTAGCACCTAAAACAAAGGCTGATTTTGCTTTTGTTCAACATATGCTTTACCAATTAGATGACAATGGTACTATGGCAACTGTACTTCCTCATGGAGTTCTTTTTAGAGGGGCAGCTGAAGGAGTTATTAGAAAATATTTAATTAAAGATAAAAATTATTTAGATGCTGTTATAGGATTACCTGCTAATATATTTTATGGAACATCTATCCCTACATGTATATTAGTATTAAAAAAGCAAAGAACAAATCCAGATGACATCTTATTTATAGATGCTAGCAATCTTTTTGAAAAACAAAAAAATCAAAATATTTTAAAAGACGAGCATGTAAATAAAATAATAGAAACTTACAAAAATAGAGAAGACATGGATAAATTTTCTCATAAGGCTACAATGAAAGAAATAATAGAAAATGATTATAACTTAAATATCCCTAGATATGTGGATACTTTTGAAGAAGAAGAACCTATTGATTTAGATATGGTTGTAAATGAAATCTTAAAAATAGATGAAGATATGAAAGAAATAGATGCAGAAATAAAAAAATATTGTGATGAGCTTAAAATAAAAGCTCCATTAGTGTAGGTGGTAGTTATGGAAAAAAGACTAGTACCTAAGTTAAGGTTTCCTGAATTTAAAGATAATTGGGAAGAAAAAAGATTAAGAGAAATATCTACAAATGTAAGTTATGGAATGAACTCCGCTTCAACCACTTTTGATGGAACTAATAAATATATTCGAATTACTGATATCAATGAACAAAATAATTTATTTACTCCTAATCCTTTAACATCTCCAGTAGAAATTGTTGATTCTAAATTCAAATTAAAAGAAAATGATCTCCTTTTTGCTAGAACTGGAGCAAGTACAGGAAAAAGTTATCTCTATAAAAAAGATGATGGAAATTTATTCTTTGCTGGATTTTTAATTAAATTTTCAATTCTAAGTACATATAATTCTAAATTTATTTTCTATAACACATTAAGAAGTTCTTATAAAAAATGGGTTAAAATTATGTCTACTCGTTCTGGACAACCTGGAATAAATGCTGAAGAATATAAAACTTTAAAAGTTTATATTCCCAATATAAAAGAACAAAAAAAAATTGCTGATTTTTTATCTGCAGTTGATTCTAAAATTGAAAAATTAGAAAGAAAAAAAGAACTTTTAGAAGATTATAAAAAGGGAATGATGCAAAAGATTTTCAGCCAAGAAATTAGGTTTAAAGATAATTCTGGAAATGATTATCCTGAGTGGGAAGAAAAAAAGTTAGGTGAAATTTTAAGATTAAATTTAAGACCTGTTCCAAAACCTTTAACTCCTTATGGAGCTTTAGGAATTAGAAGTCACGCTAAAGGAACAATGCATAAAAAAATTGAAAATCCAAATGAGATTTCTATGGATACTCTATATAAAGTAAAAGAAAATGATTTTATTGTTAGTATTACTTTTGCTTGGGAACATGCTGTTGCTATTTGTAAAAAAGAAGATAATGGAAGACTTGTTTCTCATAGATTTCCAACATATACTGCTAACTTTAATCTAAATATTAACTATTTTAAACATTATATAAAAAGAAAGCAATTTAAGTTTTCCTTATCTATGATTTCTCCCGGTGGAGCTGGAAGGAATAGAGTTATGAGTAAAAAAGATTTTTCTAATATAAAATGTATGCTCCCTTCTCTACTGGAACAAGAAAAAATTGCTGAATTTTTATCTGCAATTGATTCCAAAATTAAAAAATTAGAAACTTTAATTGAAAATAATAAAAAATTTAAAAAAGGATTATTACAACAAATATTTATATAAAAGGAGAGTTTTATGAAAAAAGATATTTTAGAAGAATTAACTATATTTCTTGAAGTTTACAAATGTATTGATTTAGAAAATCAAGATAAATTTTTAATTTTTGAAAAATTAAAGAAAAAATTAAAAGAATCTAATCCTGAAATTTCAGATATTTTAGAAATAAAAAATGAAGATGAAATTAGATTAAAATTAATGGGACTTATTTTATCTAGAGTATTACCATTTTTTAAAAACGAAAAAAACTTATTAGATGAAGAAACTATAAATGATTTAATTATTCTCTCAAAAAATAGGAATGCTGAAAAAAATTTTTATGACAAATTGAATAAAATTTATGAGCACTTAAGCTTCGAAAAAAAAAGAAGAAATTTAAATTATCATATCTCGAAACAAGTTAATTATTCTGAGATTAATTATTCTGTTAGTTATTTAATTCAAGAATTTTCTAGTGGTAGGATGAAAATGCCTAAATATCAAAGAGATTATGTATGGACAATTGACCAAGCAAGTGAACTCATTTTATCATTATTACGAGGAATTCCCATTCCTAAACTTTATGGGTATAACGACTATGATGAAACCTTAAATAAAAATATAAAATTAATAATTGATGGTCAACAAAGAATAACTAGTATTTTAATGTGGTTTTATGGTATCTTTCCAAAATTTAAAATAAGAACTATTAATTATAGTGAATATATGAGTGAAATTGTTAAGCTATGTAATTATTATTATTATCCCGATTCTTATAGACAAGAAGCAAATAGAAAGCAAAGTGAAGAAGAACGTTTAGATATGTTAGAGCAAATTGAAAATGCAAAACAAACTTTAGAATCTAAATATAAATTAAATCTAAATGCTAGTTTTTTAGCTAATATAGCTGGTGAAAATAGTGAATTTGAAAAAACTGATATTAGTTATCGGAGTTCTAAATCAATTTTAACTCCTAAAGAAAAACAAGATCTTCTAGATAAAGAACTTGGTTTTGTTATTGTTAAAGGTGAAAAAACCAGTGAAACCGTTGATATATTCAGGTTATATAATAGTGCTGGTACTCAATTATCAGAACAAGAAATTAGAAATGGAATTTATTATAGAAATGAATTATACAAATTAATCAATCAATTCAACGAAGAAACTGGAAGGCAACCAAAAACTAACAAAATTATTCATAAAAATTGGAATAATATAAAACCAAGAGATACTTATAAAAATGATGTAAAACAATTATTTCATATGCTTGCCTGTGTTCATGATTTGAAAAAATATAACACATCCGATTTTGAAAATTTACTTAATTCAAATAAAAATATTGATATTTTAACTGAAAAAAGAGAAGAATTAATTAATAATTATTCAGCAGTTATTTCTAATGAAAATAAAAATTCTTTAAAATTACGTTCCGAATTTGAAACAATTACTAATTTCTTTGAATTAAAATTTAATAATAAAAATATTCCAAAAAATATTAAAGCTTATACTGCTTTATTTATAATACTAAAGAAACTTGAACTTTTAAATAAAGATCTTGATTATAAAAAAATCACTATTCCTTGTGAAATTATTTGTTGTAAAAACGAAAATTCTAAAAAAAGCTATATTTCTTTCGAATATTTAAGAAAAATCTATAAAATTTTAAAATTAAAAGGAGTTTTAAATGAATTTAAAAAATAATGACTTGATAGAAGAAATTAAAAATATTGATAAAAATAATAATATAAAAGGAGCTGTATTAGTTGGTAAAAATAATTCTGGAAAAACTTACAAATTAAATAATCTTTTTTTAGAATTATATAAAAATCAGGAAGAAACTTATCTACCATTTGATCTAAAAAAAAATTTAGAGCAAGAATTTAAAATAGATAGTGTTATTTATTTTAGCAAAGCCATTATTACAGGCGGAATTAGTTCTAATTCTGGTAAATCTATTTTAGAAAATTTAGACGGCGATTTAGAAATTAATTTAAAAAATGATACTTTAATTAATACTTCTATTTCTCAAATTTTATTTAGCACTTTAAAATATGATTCAGAATATTATTACAGTAATCTTATAAAAAAATATTTAAATCTTAATTTAAAATATTCTTCAGAACAAAATGAATTATTAATTACCACCGATGCTGAAGAATCTAATTTAAAAACAGATGAAAACTATTTTCTTAAATCTAGTGGATATCTTTCTCTTATAAGAATAATTGTTTTAATAGATTTCTTTATGAAAAAAAATTGTGAAACTTTAAAATGGATTTTAATTGATGAACCTGATGCTTTTTTAGATTCTGAAAATAGAACTATTTTTTTAAATATTTTACAAGAAATTCTTTCTAATTATAGTTGTCGTGCTAAAATTATTATTTCATCACATAATTCAGAAACTCTATTCTCTTTACCCAACAATTATTATATTTATCAATTAATTAATAAAAATTATTATAAAAAATATTACTCTCAAGACTTTTTTAACAAACCTAAATTAGAAGAAATTTTATTTAGTCAAAATAATAATTTGCTCAAACTTAGTTCTAATATGAACACTCTTATTAATTGTTATAAAAATTCATTAATAGGAACTAAATATAGAAGATTAACTGATGAAAAAGAACTGATTTTTCTACTTAATATAGAAAAAAATACAAAAGAAACTATTAAAAAACCTTTAACCATAAAAGAACAAATTATTTTAAATTCTATTCTAGGAGGAAATTATGACTAATTTTAATTTGACTTTAAATATTTATGATTACTCTAAATATTTAAATGTTTTAAAAAATTATTCTTGTAATTTTGATTACTATCCCTCTAATCCTACACAAAAAGCAAACTCGTTTATTAAAGATTTATTAAATCTTTCTAATAATAGATGCTATATTTGTGGCCACAATTTAGAAAGTAATCATAGTAATGGAATCTATTTTGAAAAAGAACATTTAATTAATAAAACTATTGAAAACAAAATTAATCCTATTTTAAAAAGATGTAAAAAAAATATTGTTCCAATTTGCAAAATTTGTAACTCTCAAAAGATAACTGTGCATATGAGTCCTCAATTAAAAAAACAATTAATAACCTTAAATGACCTATGTAAAAAAAACGATAAAGACAATTTTTTTGAAGAATGTTTTGAAATTTTTAAAAATGAAAATTTTGATTTTAGAAACTCTTCTAATAATAATTTACTAAAAAAAATTCAATTTAATTTTTTATTAAAAACTTTTTATGGTGATTATAGATATATCAATCAATTCGATTTTAATTCAAGAACAAAAAATATTTTCAATGATATAATTAAACTAACTTATAATATGACTTTTAATTTTAATAATAATCTGGAATTAAAAAACCATATTTTAATGTTTTCAAAAAGTGCAATAGAAGATGATTTTATAGAATGGTTATTTAATAAAAAAATAATTACAAATAACTGTAATCCAAAAAAAATAAACAACTTATTAGAAACAATGACCCTTTTAGAATATATCTACTAGCTCTCATTTTATAAATGGGGACTTTCTTCATAATTAAACATTTTCACATCTTGAATTAATTGATATATAGGAATATAATGAAAGATAAGATTAAGTTTAGTTATTAATAAAGGAGGAGATATGACTAATTATAATATTAAAAATCTAGTATTTGAAGGTGGAGGAGTTAAAGGAATTGCTTACGGTGGAGCACTATCTGAATTAAACAAATTAAATATTTTATCTAATATTGAAAGAGTTGCTGGAACTTCAACTGGTGCTATTACAGCAGTATTGTTAGCAGTTGGTTATAATCATACTGAAATATCAGATATTGTTGCAAATGTTAATTTTAATAATTTTGCAGATGATAGTTTCGGAGTATTACATGATCTTAAAAGATTTATATCTGATTTTGGTTGGTATAAGGGAGACTTTTTTAAAGACTGGATTGGAAAATTAATTTTTAAAAAGAAGGGAAAAGAAAATCTTACATTTAAAGAACTACACAATTCTAAAAACTCACTTGATTTATACTTAGTTGCAACTAATCTTTCAAAACAAACATCAAAAATATTTTCCTATGAACATACTCCTGATATTGAAATAAGAGATGCAGCTAGAATGTCTATGAGTATTCCTCTTTATTTTAAATGTGTGAAATACGGAGAAAATGAAGATGTTATGGTTGATGGAGGGGTTGCTTGGAACTATCCTTTAAATATTTTTGACAATGAAAAATATCTTTCTGATTTTAGAAATGGAGAAAAAGTTCAATATAATAAATCTAATGGTTATATATTTAATAATGAAACTTTAGGTTTTAGACTTGACTCAAAAGAAGAAATTGATTTTAATGAATCTAATTGGGAAACTGCACCTAAAAATATAGATAGTATTTCAAGTTATGCAATTTCTTTAGTAGAATTTATAAATTCCATGGCTAATAAAAAACATTTACATAAAAATGATTGGAATAGAACCATCTTTATAGATACACTTGATGTTCATACAACTGATTTTAATATTTCAAAAGATAAAATCAATAATTTAATTGATAGCGGTAAAACTGGAGTTGAAAAATATTTTAATTGGAGAAACAATAAACAAACTGCTTAAGAATAATAATATAATATTAAGTGTTAGTATTAAAAAATACTAACACTTTTATTTTAAAATCTATCCTTCCCACTTGAATTCTATGATATATGTTATATACTTAAGGTAAAGAGTAATGCCAAATATTTTTTTGACATACATCAAACAATGAAATTTCAACAGTGTAATTTAATGATAAGTGAAACAAGGAGGTTTTATAATGGGATTAGTAAATGTAATTAAATCTTTTTTAGGTTGGTCTTGTGTTATTAATATTCTTTTTCTTTTACTTTCAACGCTTATGGTAACGGTATTTCAAAAACCTATTTCAAAAATTCATTCAAAATTATTTGATTTAGATGAGAAAGCTTTACATTTAGAATATTTTAAATTTTTAGCTTTTTATAAAATGATCGTAATAATTTTTAATATTGTTCCTTACTTAGTACTTTTAATAATGTCTTAACAATATAAATTTTTAATTATTTAATATGAGGAGGTAATATGAAAACTTTTATAAAAGAACGTCAATGGAGTTGGTTTAAAGGTGGAATAATTTTAGGTCTTATCTTTGTTATTGCTGTAGCTTTAGTAAAACCAATTGGTGTTTCTACACAATTTGTAATATTTGATGGTGTAACTTGGAACTCGTTTCATGAATTAGTTGTTAAAGATGCAGGAGCTAAAAGTGGCTTTGCTAGCTTTAATGCATATATAAATAAAAGCGGAGGAAAATATGCTAAAAGTATTGCTAACCCGTTAAATTATAGTTATATATTTGTATTTGCAATGATACTTGGTGGTTTTGTTGCTAGTAGATTAAAAAGTAAAACACATAAAGAAGAAGATAAATCCATTCCTAAAGTTTGGGAAGATAAATTTGGAAAATCACATGTAAAAAGATATTTAGCTTCATTTTTAGGAGGAATTTTTGTATTATTTGGTGCTAGACTTGCTGGAGGATGCACAAGTGGACACATGATGAGCGGAATGATGCAAACATCCCTTAGTGGTTATTTATTTACTTTTGGAACTTTTATTGTAGCTATTCCTGTAGCTATAATTTTATACAAAGGAGGTAAAAAAGAATGGCTATAATACTTGCGATTGTAATAGGATTTTCATTTGGATTTATTCTTCAAAAAGTTGGAGCTTCAAATCCACAAAAAATTATAAATATGCTTAGACTAAAAGATTTTCATTTAATGAAAGTAATTCTTCTTGCTATTGGAGTTAGTAATATATTATTATTTTTCCTTATGTTATTTGAAATTGTAGATCCATCACATATAAGTGTAAAATCATCTTATGTTGGAGTTATAATAGGAGGAGGTATCATGGGACTTGGCTGGGCTATTTCTGGTTTTTGTCCAGGAACAGGTTTAGTTGCCCTTGGAGAAGGTAGAAAAGATGCTATTTTCTTTGTCTTAGGAGGATTAGTTGGAGCATTAGCTATGATTCTTTCCTATGAAAAGATTAAAGATACATTCTTATTTTCTGATTTAGGAGGAAAAATGACTTTAGCTGTTACTAATGCTAAGGGAGTAGTTCCTTTCTTTTCTAGTATTCCTGGTATATTTGTTGCAGGAGTTATAGGTTTAATCTTTATAGTTGTTGCCTTTATACTACCTGAATAAAATATTAATTTTATTTAAAAGGAGAGAATTTTATGAAAAAAATTTTAATATTTTTATTAACTCTAACTTGTTTTACATTAAGTTATCCTCAGACAAAAGCATTAAATCATCCTTTAAGCTTAGCTCCTACTCAAACTAAATTTATTCATCCTTTAGATTTTAATGGAAGTAAAGGAGAAAAAGATAAAGTTATCAGCTATATAGAAGAATTAGTTGAAAATCAAATGGCTCTTATTGGTATGGAATCAAATATTGTAAGCAGAGAAATGGAAGAAGCTGAACTTGTTGCTTTTAAAAAATTAACAAAGGCTAAAGATAGAAAACTTTTAAATAATCTAATATCTCAACTTCGCTATACAGGAAATATAAGTTATGTAGTATTAGAACAAATGTATGACTATGAAATTTCTGCTAGTGATAAAAAATTAGAATGGTAAAATTTAAAGAGCATATCAGAAATGATACGCTCTTTTTTTTAACTGAACAATATATTAAGCCACAATACGTGAGTCCATGTTAACTTACCTTCTTGTGCTAATTTAAATATAAAATAACTTATTGGAATAAATATTATTATAGAAAGTAAATATAGAAATTCTACCAAAGTAAATCTTCTCCAAAAAGCTAATTTATTATATAACCTTTTCTTAATTCTTTTGAAAACTTTAATCTTGTTCCCCCTTCAAAACTTTAATTTCAAAAATAAATACCAATCAAAAAGTGGTAGATATTTTCTACCACTTTTAATATTCTAGTTTTTGTATATTTTAAATTATTTAGGTATTTGCATTGGGTTTCCGTTTTCGTCAACCGCTACATATACTAAAGTTGCCTCAGTTACTTTTACATGATCTTTCTCATATTTATTTCTTTGAGCAACTACCACTACTTTTACAGTAATAGATGTATTACCTACTTTTTCTATTTTTCCATAGCATGTTATTAAATCTCCTACATATACAGGTTCTTTAAATATAAAATCAGTTACTTTTACAGTTACAATTCTACTTTGAGTTCTTTGTGCTGCTACCACGGCACCTGCTTGGTCGACCTGTGACATAATCCATCCTCCAAAAATATCTCCTGAGGGGTTAGTGTCTGCTGGCATTGCTATTAAACGTAAAGCTGGCTCCATTTCGTGTTGAAATCCTGTGTACTCTTTACTCATATTATCTCCTCCTATATAATTTTTAAAATTTATTATTTTTAAAGAATGTTACTGATGTTATCTATATACATTATAGCCTTATTCTAGGTATATTGTCAATTTAAACTTTTTACTTTTCTAACTTTACTTTATAAGCTATAAAGATATTTCCAAAGGAAATAAGAGCTGCAAAATAAAATATATATTGAGGCCCAAAAACATTCCAAACTAGTCCACTTAAAATAGCGCAACTAATAGAAATAAAATGATCCATACTCATTCCAAGAGAAAGTGTTGGAACAATTTCATCTGGACTAACTGCTATATTTTTTAAATATACAGTTCTAATAAAACTCATCTGTGTTGATAATTTATCAAGAATAACCATAAAGTAACCTAGTAATACTGGCCACCCTATTGTTGATAATTTCCCTGTAACATAACCAGTTGTAAGCAATCCAAATAAGAAATAAACTCCTACAAATGAAATCCCGTCAGCATATAATAATTTTTTCACGCCAAATTTATCTAATAATTTTCCTAACATTGGAATAAAGAAAATTCCAATAAATGCTCCTGCAATTGAAAGTAATGCTAGAGTATCTGCTTTTTTACCTAATATAGAAATTAATACCCACGGTCCATAAACTAACATAATTTGTTTTTGAACACCGAACAAAATAACAAGTATATAATAAAATTTATATTCTTTTCTAAAAATAAATTTCGTCTTTTTATGATGCATTACTGGATGATTCAATGTTTTATCTAATACAATTAATAATCCCAAAACTACTAATAAAAATAAACCTGCTAATATAAATGGCCATTTAATTATTGTTACAAAACTAAAAATATTTAATTTAAAACAAACAAATACAAGCATTGAAGATAACATCAAGAAAGCGACAGATGTTCCTTTAAATTGTCCCATACGCATACCTAATTTATCTGGATCCACAAGAGACATTCCAATACCGTCAACAAGAGGCATAAATAAATGAGAACCTAAAGAATTTATAAATAAGAAAATAAGCATTATTGAAAAGGATGGAGTAAATAATCCTAAATAAATAATTCCAACAATACTAAGTATTTGAGCACACATAGACACCCTTATATCATTTAATGATACTAAAAGTGAAATAATAATTACAGCAAGTACACCTGGGGTTTCCCTTGGAAATTCAATAATTCCCCTTTGAAATGCAGTTATATTATATGCATCTTTAAAATAATTTGAAAATATCTCCATACTCATACCCTTAGCTAAAGCTGTAAAGGCTAAAATATAGAAATATATTTTTACTTCTTTTTTCATTTTCTTAAATTCTATCCATTTCATAATCCCTCTTTTCTGTATTATAATGTTGATTTGGTGATATAATACAATTTTTATAAAATAAAGTAAGTATACCTTATATTAAGACAAATTACAATAAAAAAATTTGATGAAATAAAAAAAGTGATAGAAATTTCTACCACTTATATTTATTCTTTAAAACACTAGATATGAAACTTAAGATAAGTATGAATACTATTGTCAAAACACCGTAAGCCATAGCTAGTCCTATTTCATATTCAAAAACTGCATTTACCATGGCAATTGAAATTGGCTTATTTGCTACAGTATATAAATATGCAGAACTTGTATATTCTCCAACACATCTTATAAATCCAAGAACTACTCCTGAAACTATACCTGGCATAATAATAGGAAGTGTTATCTTTCTAAAAGTATAAATCCAAGAAGCACCTAAACTTTTAGAAGCATCTTCATAAGCATCATTTAAATTATACATAGAAATATTTGTACTCCTAAAAATAAGAGGTAATATTCCTATGAAATAAGATAGGGGAAGCAAGATATATGTTCCCACAAGAATTTTATTCAAAGAAAAAATACTTGTCTTATTAAATGTATTAATTAAGTTTATTGCTATAGCACTTGCTGGAAGAGCCCATGGAAGCATAACTAAACTTTCTATTAAAAACTTAAATTTACTTTTAGTTTTAACAATTAGATATGAACATGGAACTGCTACAACAACTCCTAATAATCCTGCCATAACAGACATATTTATACTATTTATAAATGGCTTTAATGTATTTGATCTTGTAAAGATTTTTATATAATTACTCAAAGAAAAATCCTTTGGGAAAATTTCAACTAACCATGTTCCAGATGTAACAAAGGACAAGATAAAAATAGTTATCACTGGAAGAATAATGAAGAAAATTAAAAGAAATGTACATGTAATAAAAAGTTTTCTAACTATAGAATTTTCTATTATAATTTCTTTTATCTCAACACTTTTTACCTGTGCAGGAAAACTACTTTTTTTCTCATAATATCTACATACAAAAAGAAATACAAATGCTATTAGTGTCAGTAGAATAACTTCCACAGAGGCAATATCCATATGATTGTTTGATTTTGCAAATAATATCTGAGTTGTTAACACACGAAATTTTCCACCAATTAAGCTTGGAGCTGAAAAAGATCCTATCCCTCCTATAAATGTCATTATACTAGATCCAAGTAGAGCTGGTTTAATAACTGGGAAAATAATTGAAAAGAATATCTTAGAATTCTTAGCTCCTAAATTTTTAGCAGCTTCAATAGTGGAATAATCTATATGCTTAATAGCTACAGAAACATTTATAAAAAAATAAATATACTGAGTATAAGCATGTACAAATAATATCCCCCAAAATCCTGCAAATTTAAATGGAATCTTATCCAAATGAAAAATCATTTCAATAGATTTTGTTATAATTCCACTCTCACCATAAAGCTGTATAAATGCTATTACTATTATTACACCAGGAACCATAACAGGGGTAAATAAAAGTTTACTAACTATATTCTTACACGGAAATTTGAAATATCCAATAAAAAAAGCTAGAGAAGTTCCTATAAGTCCGCAAACAATAACCGTAGAAAATCCAAGTAAAATAGTATTTATAATAAAAGCTCTATTTGTTTTTAACAATAAAAAGTTTTTATAATGAGAAAGGCTAAAACTATCTCCTTCTAAAAAACTTAAGTTTAATGTCTTTAAAGTTGGAATTAAAATATATCCAACTAAAAAAACTAATAATATAATCGCAATTAAATTTTCATATCTTTTATTTGATTTATTCATTTAATCACCTAATCCCTAAGAAGCTTTATTGCATTTTTAGGAATTTCAATATAAACTTCTTTGGAAACTAAAAATTCATTATAATTATCTAAACTATTAATCTTAGTTACTATTATCTTAATATCCTTTACATTAACAGTATATTTAATAATATTTCCATTAAATTGAATATTTTCAATAACTCCCTTAAATTCATTTTCACTCATAGCTTTCTTTGTTCTTATCTTTATATGCTCAGGACGAATGGATATAAATGATTCCATTGAATATTTTTCTTTTAATTCTAAATTAAAATCATCCTTTAAGCATATATTTTTAAAATTACTATAAGTTTTATCTATCTTGAAAAGATTAGTTTCTCCTACAAAATTAGCAACAAAAGAATTTACAGGACTTAAATAAATCTCATTTGGAGTCCCAACTTGAACACATTCACCATTATTAAATATAGCAATTTTATGTGATATTGTAAGAGCTTCCTCTTGATCATGAGTTACAAAAATAGTTGTTATTCCTAATTTTTCTTGAAGAGCTCTAATATCATGTCTCATTTTTATTCTAAGTTCAGCATCTAAATTGCATAAAGGTTCATCTAGCAATAATATTTTTGGTTCAGTCACAAGAGATCTTGCAAGGGCAACTCTTTGCTGTTCCCCTCCAGATAATTCTGATATTTTTCTGTCCCCATAATTATTTAGCTTAACTAAATCTAAATATTCATCTACCTTCCTACCTATATCTTTTTTAGAAATCTTTTGCACTTGCAAACCATATGCAATATTCTCATATACAGTCATATGAGGAAATAAGGCATAATTTTGAAATACCATTCCTACTCCTCTTTTTTCAGGAGAAACAGCTGTGATATCCTTATCCCCAAGTAAAATATTTCCACTATCTAATTTTAAAAAACCTGCAATTGCTCTAAGTATCGTTGTCTTCCCGCAACCTGATGGACCTAAAAAAGTAAATAAACTTCCCTCTTCAATATCAAGACTCACATTTTTAACAACTGTCTTTTCATCAAATTTCTTAGTTATATTTTTAATAATCACATTATTCATATAATACTTGTATGATAAACATTATCTAATATTATCACACATCCTCCTTTATATAAAAAAAGGGCAATAGCCCTTTTAATTATTATTACTCTTAGTCGTTGTTACTTTTAATTTCTGAATCCCATTTTTGCATCCAGTCAGATTGATTTTCAGATAATACTTTCCAATCAACATCCATTGCTTTAAATTTAATTTCTTGCATCCATTTTGGAGAAGTTGCAATAGCTGCATCTAAAGTTGGCATACGATTAAATTCCACTGCAAGTTTAGATTGAATTTTTGCACTTCCAGCAAATTCTAAGAATTTAGCTGCTGCATCTTTATGCTTAGCATTTTTTATTACTGCAATAGCATCTGTAATTACAGGTGAACCACTTTCTGCATTTATTATTTCTAAAGGAAGACCTTTTTCTTTATTTACAATTATAGAACTTAAAACAGCAAAACTTAAAGAAGCTTCTTTTCTTCCAACAGCTTGGAATTGTAATGATCCACTTCCATAATATTGTTTTGTATTAGCATCTAAAGCTTTCATAAATTCCCAACCTTCAGATAATTTTCCTTCTTTTTCATATTGATATAATAGACTTGAATATGTTGCTTTAGCTGAAGATGATCTTGCATCTCTAAACACTAATTGATTTTTATATTCAGGCTTTATTAAATCGCTCCAGTCTTTTGGTGCTTCTCCCTTACTTAACATTTCACTATTGTAAAACATTACTACTGGAGTTTGAATTGTTCCGTACCATGTACCATTTGGATCTTTAAATAAAGGATTTAAATCCTCTGCCCAAGATGGAGTTGTTTTTTCAAAAACATCTTTTTTTGATAAGTCAATGAATAATGATGAAGCTCCACCATACATGATATCTGCTTGAGGTGCATCTTTTTCAGCTAATACTCTATCAGCTAATGCTCCCTTTAAATTTATATAATCTACTTCTATTCCAGTTTCTTTTTCAAATTCAGAAGCTACAGCCTCTATTAAATTCTCTGGATGAGTAGAGTAGATAACTAATTTCTCATCTTGAACCTTTTGTTTTGCAACCTCTTTTGATTCTTTTGAACCACAAGCTGTTAAAGTAAAGATTAAACTTGCAACTAATATTTTTCCTAGTATTTTTTTCATTGATACACTCCTTATTATTTTAATTTTATACAATTTTTTAAACGTTTATTTCCATATATTTTCCATCTTTATATATGGCTGGCCTTACTCTTTTATTCTTAAGAGCTTTTATTAAATCTTCTTCTGTTTCAATGTTATCTAAAAATTTTGTACAAAATTTCCCTATTGCATCATTAGTATGACAATCACTAGCTGCTGTTGTTGATAAACCTAATTCTACAGCATGCTTATAGGCATTTAAATTATTATAGTCTTTTGTACTCCCATTAAAAGTTTCTATACCAGCAAGACCTTTTAAGTCCCTTAACTGTTTACCACAACCTCTGTTATTTTCTCTAAAAGGATGGGCAGCAATAGTAACTCCCCCCTTAGAATTAACTAAATCTATTAATTCTTGGGCATAAAGCTTTTCTTTTGGAAGATCATCTAATCCGAAAACTAGTATATCTCCTTCATGCGTTAGGATTTCAGCTCCTACAAAGACCTTAAAATTATGTTCTTTCCCATAATTTTTTACGCATTCTTTTGCTCTGTTTGTATCATGGTCTGTGATACATATTCCGTCAAGTCCCATAGCTTTGGCTTTGCTAACAATTTCCGCAATTCCAATGAAGCTATCATCTGAACCTTCTGCACAATGCATATGTGTGTCTATAAACATTCTATCTCCTTCTTTCTAAATATTTTCATATAAGCTAATTACAGAATAAAAGCTCCCACAAAATGAGAGCTTCAAATAAACTAACTTATAAGTTTACAGGATAAATTATATCAGTTACCCTTATAAAAGTCAATAATTAAGAGAAGTTAATATTCTCAAAATAGATTTTATATAAACTGAATTTAATTTTTATGCTATAATAATCTAGCAATACATTATATTTTTACGGGGAGAAAAAATTGAAGAAAAAACTGTTAATTATTATTATGCTATGCTTTGGTCAACTGGCAATGGCAAAATACGAACCATGGAATTATAATATGGTTCAAGTAAGTTTATTTAGCGGAAATAATGCTGCTGATGGAACTAGAGGAAGTGTTGACGATATTTATGCTGAGATGGAAGGATTTCATAGACATGATTTATTAGATTTATATTGGTTCAATGATTTTTTTGATATCTCAAACTCTGGAAGCAGTGATATGCACGGAGTAAAACCTAGTATTTATGGAGAGTTTAATCCACGTATCTCTTTAGATGGACTTTTAGGAAAAGATCTTTCTATTGGAAGATTCAATGAATGGTTCCTTTCGTATCAATTTGATTATGATAATGGAGACTATAAAGGTGGACTTAGACGTCATCAAATAGGAATAGGAAGTTACTTTGATTTAGAAAAATTTGATTATGTTAGAGTAAACTTATTTGCAAGATATGCAACAAAATCATATGGTAAACCAAATGAAAATAAATGGGATGGTTATTTATTTAACGTAGCTTATATGGCTCCTTTATACACATTTGAAAATGGATGGGTACTTTCATATAGTGGATGGATAGATTATGTTTTCGGTGCTAAAGAATCTGAAAAATATAATAATAGTTGGAATAATACTTCTGGAACTGATAATTCTCTTCAATGGTTTAATCAACTTAAACTACAAATAGATAATTTTGGTGTTTCAGCTTCAGTAAAAGTTAACCATAGTTTCACTGAAGTAAATAATAGTCCTTCTAATTCTAGTGATTCTACTCAGTATATTTTAGGAGTTCATTATAAATTCTAACCATTACATAAAAAGAAGTTACAAAGGTAACTTCTTTTTTTTATTTCTATTTTTTTTATTTTAATATCCCAAGAGATAAAAAATTCCTCCTGCTATTACTGCTGGTACAAGTGAATATAATGTTACCCATAGAGCTGATTTCTTATTAATAGCAAGAAGCGGGAAAAGAGCATCTCCGTCATTACATATGGCATTAGCTATTAAAGCTGAAAAAGGTAGAGCCCCTGTCACATAAAGAGTTGCAAGTACAATCTGAGGACCGCATCCTGGAATAAGACCTATAAGTACTGCTACTATCACAACAAGAAATCCATTTTTATTCATTAGATTTATTAAAACTTCTTCTCCTCCAAGAATTTCAAGACCAACTTCATATAATAAGAAGGCCATAAATATCCAAGTAATTACAAAGGCTGTTTCTCCAGCATTATGTACCAAAGTTTCTTTTAAAGATTCTAATTTACTTTCAGTCTCACCGATATTATCATCTTTTATAATTTTTTTAGAAATAATTGTATAAGCTATAGAAAAAAATGTTCCAAGTGCTCCTATAACTCTAAGATTTTTAATTGGAAAAGCAGTGTCTAAATCTATTTGCATAAGATCCATAACTCCCAAAGCAAATCCTAAAACTGCAAACACCCAAAATATTTTATATCCTTGATTATGTCTAAATAAATAAAAAATTCCTTCTAAACTATTTTTATGTTTGCTTTCTTTTTTTGCATTTAATTCAAGCTCTGTAGGTTCATCTTCAAATTCTTTATGAAGTTTTTTTAATTCTTCTTTAGAACTTATTTTTTCTATTAAATTAATACCAACATTAAAAAAATCTATTAGATAACCTGTTATTATAGCTACTATAAAAGATATTATTGAAACAACTAAAAATATTTTAGGAGAATATACAATTATTACAAAGGCAGCGTCTCCCATGGTAGCAATAACTGTTGCTATTACCGTACCAAAACTTACTTTCCCTAAAAGATAAAGAGGCATTACCATTATAGCTCCTCCGCATCCTGGAGTAAGTCCCAAAAGAGCTCCAAGAACCACTTGCAATTTTTTTCTTTCTTCTATAGTTTTAACCAATTGCCCTTCTGTCTTATAATTAATATATCCAAATAATAGTAGAGTTATTCCTACAAAACTTCCAACAGCTATAAATGTATCAGCTGCTGCACCGTATACTATGCTAAAAAAATTGTTTAATAAACTCATACCTTCTCACCCCTTTAAAATCTTTTAGTAATATTACTTAATATAATTTCAAAAGAACCTCCTATTATTAAAGCAACTAAACACCATGCAAAAACTCCAGGAGTGTTTAAAGCTGTCTTTTCAATTTGAAGAAAACTTCCAATAGAATTAGGAAGCTCACTTAATACTTCTGCTGCTATAATAATTTTTAAATTTATAGATAAAGCGTTATTAATTCCTGCTAAAATAAATGGTTTCATAGATGGAATATAAATATCTTTGATTAAATCAAATGAACTAATCTCATATATTTTAGACATCTCAAGTAAATTCTTATCAACTGATTTTATTCCCTTTAGATTATTTTCATATAAAATAGGAAAGATAATTAAAAAACCTACAAATATAGTGGCATATCTTGATTTTAACCATATAAGAGCAAGCAATATAACCCCCATAGTTGGAATTACTTTTATTATAGTTACTACTGGTTTTAAAAGATAATAAATCACATTATTAAAGCCTGCAAGTAAACTAAGTGTCATCGCTAACATAAAAGATATAAAAAATCCAAGTAAAACTCTTTTAATTGTCCCAAGAACTGTAACTATAAAATAAGGTGATTTTATAATAGAAACTAACTCACGAAAAGTTTCTTCAGGAGAAGGAACTATTATACTTTTATTTATTACTACCGCTAAAACTTTCCATATTATAAGTAAAGATAAAATAGATAGCACTGTATAAATTTTTTCTTTATTTTTCATAATAGAATTTATCATCTGGCAACTTACCTCCAACTAATTTTGGATTAAATTCTAAAAGAACTTTAAAATATTCTTCTAGCTCTTTTTTAGAATCTTTTGCACTTTTAAACATTAAATTACTTCTTTTAATTGATGAAGCAATCATTTTCCCTTGATTTTTTTTACTAAACTTTGAATTAATTTCTCCTGCTTTAATAGGGTTAGCATTAACCCATCCTATACTTTCTTTATAGTTTTCAACAAATTTATCTAAAAATTCCTTATGATTATTTGCTAAGTCAGCTTGTACAACCATAACTCCTTGAGGAATATCTGCCTTTGAAGCTTTTTTCCATTCATCTTGAATATTAAAAATAATATGAGTATCTTTTTTCTTCATTAATACTGATGAAAGAACAGGTTCAGGTATGATTGCTGTATCAATTTTTCCTGCTAAAAATAACTGGGCTACTTCAGGAGAACTATTTGTATAGCTTATCTTTATATCTTTTCCTACTTCTAAGCCATTCGCCTTTACAAGATATCTTAAAATAGCATCAGGAGTTAAGTTTCTTCCAATGGAAACAACTTCCTTTCCTTTTAAATCATCCCAAGTCTTAATAGATTCATCTCTTGAAACTAAATATAATACTCCCCAGATTGATGTTGAAACTAATCTAATATCAATTCCCTTATTATATAAATTACTTGCTAAATTTGAAGGGATAATAGCTATATCAGCTTCCTTTGATATTATTTTAGATGCAAGTACATCTGATGCATTTAATATTTCATATTCTATATCTTTATTTAAAATTCTTTTATTTTCATCCATTGTTTTTAATAAAGTCATAGCTGGTGCCCCTGCTGGTGAAACAACTTTTATTTTATCATTTCCAAAGATAGTTAATGATAATAATGTAAAGATCAACGCAATTATATTTTTTTTCATTTCTTCTCCTTTTGTAAGTTCAAATTATTAAAATTTTATTATGTATTAAATCAATAAATCTATTACCTTGTTTCTTGTATCTATTAATATTTTTTCTGTTAACTTTCTTTTATCTTGAGGGATATCAATTTTTATCTCTTCAAGTAAAACTGTTGGTTTTTTAGATAAAACAAGTAATTTATTTCCAAGCATCAATGCTTGATCAATATTATGAGTTACCATTAAAATAGAATTTTCACTTTCCTGCCAAACTTTTATTAATTTTTTAATCATTTGAAGAGAAAGAGTATAATCAAGAGATTTAAAAGGTTCATCCATAATAAGAAGTGGCGCTTTAAAATTAAATGCCCTTGCAATGGAACATCTTTGTCTCATTCCTCCGCTTAATTCTCTTGGATAATTATTTTCAAATCCTTCTAATCCAATTTCTTTCATTAATTTTAATATATCTTTTTTCTCTGAATTTTTATTAACAAACTGAATATTTTCATATGCTGTTTTCCATTCAAGTAATCTATCTTCTTGAAAGACATATGAAATTTTACTCACATTATTTTCAATTGTTCCTAAATATTCTTTGTTTAAACCTGCTATTATATTAAGTAAAGTTGATTTCCCGCATCCTGAAGGTCCAAGTATGCATACAATCTCTTTTTTACCAATTTCAAAAGATATATCATCAATAACTTTTAAATCATCAAAACTTTTAGAAATATTTTTAATCTTTATCATGATTTTCCTTTCTGTTTTTATACTAATATTAATATTACTGTCTACTTAATGATATAATATCCCTAAAAATTTTGCAATACTAATTATTTTAATATTAGTATTAATTTTCTATGAATACAAAAAAGGCTAGAAAAATATTCTAGCCTTTACTCTTTAATTTTTAACCTCTTTGTTTTTCTCTAAACAATCTATCTCTAATGTCAAACATTTCAAAATCAATCATTCTTAATAATTCTTTATCATGAGTTACTAGTACAACTGCACCATCATATTCTTTTAACATATTTGCAATTGTAGTTCTTGAATAACTATCCATATAAGTAGAAGGTTCATCTATTATAAGTAAATGAGTTTCAGATAAGATATTAGTAAATATTTCAAGTCTCTTCTTCTCTCCACCACTTAGCATAAATAATTTTTTACTTTTAAACTCTTCTTCATAGTTGAAAAGAGAATCAATAGCTTCATCAATAAAATCTTGATTTAAACCAGTCTTATCTTGGATATATTCTCCAATTCTCATATTTTCATCTTCTAAGATATTTTCTTGACCTATATAAGCAATCTTTGCCTTAGGATTTACTTCAATAGTTCCTGTAGTAGGTGTTTCTTCACCTAAAATCATCTTTAATAAAGTTGACTTCCCGCTTCCATTTTCTCCTACAATACACATTTTTGTATCTTTTAATATGTCAAAATTAACATTTTTATATAATACTTTCTCAGGAAATTCTTTAGAAACATTTTTAACTGAAACCATTACATCCCCAATATATTTATTCATTATAAAAAATCTTTCAGTTCTATAATCATAATCATGTTTTGATTCTTTAGAATGTATAATTTTTCCTTTTTCTAATTCTTCTAATTCTTTTTCCATTCTTCTTAAGATTACAGCATGAGAACGTTTATCCTCAACTCTTTCTAATAATATTTCTTTTCTTCTAATTCTTTCACGCATTTCTTCTATTTCAGCATCTTTTTCTTTATTTTCTTTTTTTTCTTCCTTCAATTGAAGCTTTTTATCTTTTTGATAAGTTCTATAATCTCCTTCAAATGTAGTTACTCTATAATTATCTACATCAAAGAATTTATTTGAAAATGATCTAATAAAATCAACATTATGAGAAATAACTAAAAATGCTTTAGGACTTTTATTAATAAAGTTAGCTAACCAATTAGTTTTCTTTTTGTCAAAATATGATAATGGCTCATCTAACATTACAAGATCAGATTCTTTGAATAAAGCTATTGCAATTCTTACATACTGCTTTTCCCCACCACTTAAATCTTTAAATTTTCTACCTAAAGTATTCCCTAATTCAAATACATCTATAAATTCAGATTGTAAATGAAGATAATCGTATGCTCCTAAACTTTCAAATATATCTGAAGCTTTTTGAAATTCTTCCATTACTTTTTCATCATTTTCTGCTTCTCCAGTAAACTTAGTAGAAACTTCTTCCACATAAGCCTGAGCTTTTATTATATGTTCAAATGGTGAATCTAATAATTCTTTTACTGATTTATCTAAATCTACTTGTCCAAATTGATCAAAGTAAGAAATTTTTGTTCCCTCTTCAATTATTATTTCTCCATCAGTTGGATATTCATCTTCATTTATTAATTTTACTAAAGTTGTTTTCCCACTTCCGTTATTACCAACAATAGCAATCTTTTCTCCTTCATTTATCTCTAAATTAACATCTTCATATAATTTTTGAGTGAAATGTGATTTTGCTACATTTTTAAATTCAATAATATTCATTTATCTTCTCCTGTTTTTTTCGATTCTCTTGTAAATAACTCAAGCAATATAATAACATATATTTCACAAAATCCAAAATTAAACTGCAAAAAAAATTTATTAAATCATATTTAAAATAGACTATTTTTTAATTAAAAAAATCTACCAATTAAGATAGACTTTTTTGATTTATATATCTTTACTAATTCCCCCTAAAGAAACATAGCCATATAAATTGGTAAATGAACTACATTTTCTTTTATTAACACATCTTTTTGATATAAAATATATGATGTTCCTATTCTTTCTTTAAATTTATTTCTAAACTTATCAAGAGAAGAATGTTTTCTATAAGAAGCAGACTTTACTTCTATAGGAGATATTTTCTTAAAATTATTTTTATCTTTTATAATAAAATCTAATTCCATATTATTATTCTTGTTTTTATCATATTTTGAATAAAAAAATAGACTGTTACCATTTGTTTTTAGTATTTGAGCAACAACATTTTCCATAAGCATTCCTTCATTAATATTTAGTTTATTAAAAAGAACTGCTTTATATAAATCATTGTCTGTATAACTTCCATCCATAAAAGTTTGAGTTACAAGTAATCCAGTATCCATCAAGTAACATTTTCTTGTAGAAAAATCACAATTTAAACTAAGTCCAAGATTTGGATCTGTTGAGTTATAACAAGAATTAGAAATCATAGCATCATTTAACCACATAAAAGCATCTTCATATTCCCTATATCTTGCTTTCTTTGATATAGAACTTAATTTATATTTTTTTTCTTTTCTTGATAGTTGACTAGGAATTTCATCAAAAATAGATATTACTTTATTCTCATATCCCTTAGCAAATTTAGCAATATCATTTCTGTACAAAGTTAGTATATCTCTTTTAATTTCATCTACTTTTGCAAAATCTTTTGTTTCTATATATTCATTTACAGCTTGAGGCATTCCTCCAACTAAGATATACTGTCTAAAATCATTCATTATCTTTCTATGAAGTCCTTGTCCTAAAGGTTTTTTCTCTTCAAAACATAATTTTATAAGAGGAATTGTTCCTGTATCTCCTAAAGCCCATAAAAATTCTTCAAAATCAAGAGGATACATTTGAAGATGTTTTTCTTCTGATGGTAATATAATATTTTCTGTATTTCTCTTTAAAGAAAGTAGAGAACCAGTTTCAACATAATCATATCTTCCATCTTTTACTAAATATTTAATAAGTTGTCTTGCCTTAGGATATTGCTGTACTTCATCAAAAATAATTAGACTTTCCCTTTGAAACAATTGTACTCCATAAAATGCAGATAATTTCAGAAAAAATAAATCTAGATTTGTACTTTCATTTTCAAATATATCTATTATTTCTTTAGCTATATTTCCAAAATCTATGATTAGATAACTTTTATATTCATTTTTCCCAAACTCTTCACATAAAAAACTTTTCCCAATTCTTCTAGCTCCATCTATAAGCAATGCTGTTTTTCCTTGAGATTTTTCTTTCCATTCAACTAGGGAATTATATAGTTTTCTTCTTAACATTTGTTCCTCCTCTTTATAATTATTTTTTAAAATCAC
Organism: Fusobacterium sp. JB019; assembly: GCA_030673965.1. Lineage (NCBI taxonomy): Bacteria > Fusobacteriati > Fusobacteriota > Fusobacteriia > Fusobacteriales > Fusobacteriaceae > Fusobacterium > Fusobacterium sp. JB019. The sequence continues at coordinate 469,935 of JAUTCN010000002.1, forward strand.
GTTTCCTTAAGTTTATTATACCATATTTATCACGTTTCCTTAAGTTTATTTTCTCTCGTTTATCACGTTTTCCCATGTTCTTTAAGCTCGAATTATCACGTTTCCTTAAGTTTTGATAAAAATAATAAGATAGGAATTTTTTCCTTTTTAAGAATGCAATTTTTTAAAATAAAAAGCGGAAATGAGAATAGTAAATTTTTAATTTTTACTCATGATTTACCAACTGTATTAAACTTGAAAAAAATATTTAAAGAATTCTATAGTGATAATCATATAGAAACTATGTTTTATGAAATGGAATTAAATGGTAACTTAAAAAAATAGATAAGAGTAGGTCTGAATACAATATTCTTTTAGATAAAATTTTTAAATTTGCAAATGAAGAATCCTTTGAAGATGAGGTAACGATAGGAAATTCAATAAGAAGAGTTTTAGAAGCCTATTCAACATTTTTATATAGAAAAAGTATCGGTTGATGAAGACATTTTATCAAATTTAAAAGAATCACATAGAGAATATTTTAAAAATTCAATGTATAAATTATTTTTACATGGTGAAAGTCATTTTGAAGAATTAATAAAAAATGATTTAGAGATGACATTTTATGAAGAAATATCACTTGAAGAAAAAATAAAAATTTCAAAAGATATAATTTCGTTTATGTATCTTCTTAATAAAAATCATATTTTATCTTATTTGAAAGATAAAAATGAAATAATAGATAAATGGTGTTTAGAAATTGAAGAGACTTTTAATGATTAAATAAGAAAATAGATTAAAAAAGAGGTAGTAGGAGAGCTTGGAATTACTTTAGATGGATTAAAAGATATAAAGGTAACAGAAAAAGTTCAAGGAGGATCTATTCCAGGAGATGATAAGTTTGTTAATAGACTAAATAAAATTTTAGAGATGGAAAAGGAAATAGATAAATTAAAAGATTTTAAATTTGAGTTAAGTGAACCTATAGATAAAGTAGAAAATGTATTGGAAAGAACTTTGTTGAGATATAGATATATTTTAGGAGTTGCCTGGGAAAAAGTTTCAGAAAAAATAGGGTATTTATTCTTTAAGACAAGTTATTAGAATTTATAGAAAAGCTTTAATATATGTCATTAAATGTTATATTGTGTCCTTGAAGGACTATATTAAAATATGCCATAGTGTAAAATATAAAAAATATTTAAATTTGTAACCTTTTTTAGTATAATATATTATGTAACTATAAAAATTATTCTAAGGGGGAGAGTATAGTGAAAGAAAAAATAATTTTAGAGATTAAGAAGAGAGAAATGGAAAAATTAGAAGCAAATAATAAAAAAGAAGATTGCATAAAAACTTTAAAAGATATTCCAATGGGGACTGATGTAGATGAGCTTTGTCAATTGGTTGCTAAAAGAGAAAGGGATGGGATAAAATTTTATAATAAAACGTGGATTTGTGATATGAGAGGATTTGGAGGTCCAACAGAAAGAGACTCTAAATATGAATTAATAGATATTGCAACCTTTAATGAAGAGGAGTTAAATGAAATTTTAGAAATAGTTAAATCTAGTAAATATATTATATAAAAAGAACTAAATATAGTTCTTTTTTTTATTTATTATAAATATAAAAAATATCGACATTTAGATAAAAAATCAGTATTATTTCAATATATTGAAAAAAATGAAAGAAAAATATATTGAAAGATAAAAGAAGAAAAAAATAATTCGAAAAAAACAAAAAGGAGAAGAAATGCTTTTACTAAAAATAATTGAGGATTCATTTAACAATGAAAAATTAAAGAATATTAGAATAAAAAAAAATCTATCTTTAGCAGAAGTTGCAGAAAAAATTGATATATAAGAAGCAACACTATATAGATATGAAACTGGAATAACTAAAAAAATCCCAATAAAAAAAGTTAAAAAATTAGCAGAAATCTATGATGTTAATTATACTTATTTTTATGGTTTAACATCTATACCATTGGCAACAACACTAATAGGAGTAATTGTTAGTTTTTTAAATGGGATATCATTAGATAATATTTATATAAGAAGTCAAATAGGTGGATTAATAGGATCTTCAAGTTATGGAGTTTTAAAAAAATATTTTGAAAAAAATAAAAGTGAAAATCCAAAAGAAATTTTGTATAGAGAGTGAAGATGAGAAAGGAGAGTATGAAGCTTTTAAAAGTATGAATCATTCATTTTTAAAAACAAAACAAGTTTTTTCTAAAGATGAAATGGAAGAAAGTGAAGCCTTTTTACTTTCTTCTTACTTTGCACACAAGGTAAAAAGAGAGTCAAAGATAATAGATGCAGATGTAGAATTTAACAAAAAATAAAGAGAGGATTAAATATGGAAGGAAAGGTAAAGTTTTTATCGGCAAAGGAGGTTGCAGATATGGAAAAGATATCGGAAACATCAGCTTATAGACTAATAAAAAAATTAAATGAGGAGTTAGAGAAGAAGGGGAAAATAACTATTAAAGTGAAAATTAGTAAAAGATATTTTGAAGAAAAAACATGTATATAGGGAGTGAATATGTCAGTATATAAAGGAGAAAATGGAAAGTACTATGTCTCATTTTATTATATGAGATGGAATGGAAAAAGAGTAAGAAAGAAAAAAGAAGGGTTTAAAACTAAGAAAGAAGCAATGCTTTATGAAAGAGATTTTTTGAAGGTAAAATAGAATTAACATTTGACAAGTTACTTGAAAAATATTTAGAAGATTCTAAAGCTAGAGTAAAGCCTACAACATATGAAAATAATGAATTTATTATTAATAAGAATATAAGACCTTATTTTAAAGTTTTAAAAATAAAAAATATATAAGCAACAACTATTAGACCTTGACAAAATACTTTGTTATTAAGTGAAAAAAATTATAGCCAAACATACTTAAAAACAATTAATAATCGTTTAAGTGCTATTTTTAATTATGCTGTACAATTTCATAAATTAGAAAAGAATCCATGTAAATTAAGTGGTAGTATGGGAAAAAAGAATGCCAATAGCATGAAGTTTTGGAAAAAAGATGAATATGATATTTTTATAAAAGGAATAGAAGATAAAATAATGTCTAAAGTAATATACGATATACTTTTTTATACAGGTATAAGAGTTGGAGAATTGTTGGCACTTACTTTAAATGATTTTAACTTTGAAACTAAAGTAATGTCAGTAACTAAAACTTATGCTAAATTGAAAGGTGGAAAAGATTTAATTCAAGAGCCTAAAATACCAAAAAGTAGAAGAGAAATAGTTATACCAGGAATTTTATGTGATGAAGTAAAAAAAATTTGCTGAGCTAAGATATGATTATAAACCAAATGAAAGATTATTTGTAGCAACAAAGCATTATTTACATCATGAAATGGATAGAGGAAGCAAAAATACGGGTATAAAAAGGATAAGAATACATGATATAAGACATTCTCACGCCTCTTTGCTTATTATCTCCAATAGCTATAGCAGAGCGTCTAGGACACGATGATATTCAAACAACATTACAAACATATTCACACTTATATCCAAACAAACAAGAAGAAATTGCTAAGAAATTAGAAAAATATATGACAAAATAAAAGGATGGTATATGGTACGAAATGGAATAAAAAAAACGCATAACCCTTTGAAAACAAAGGATTACACGCCTTGGCCGGTATTATTCCCACTCGATAGTTGCTGGTGGTTTAGATGAAATATCATAAGTTAATCTATTGATTCCTTTTACCTCATTTATAATTCTATTAGAAACTAATTCTAAGAATTCAAATGGAAGTCTTGACCAAGTAGCAGTCATGAAGTCAATAGTGTTTGCAGATCTAAGAACTGCAGTATATTCATAAGTTCTAACATCTCCCATAACTCCAACAGATTTTACAGGTAAAAGAACTACAAATGCTTGACTTACTTTTGTATATAAGTCTGCTCTTCTTAATTCTTCAATGAATATAGCGTCAGCTTCTCTTAAGATATCAGCTTTCTCTTTATCCACATCTCCTAAAATTCTGATTCCAAGTCCTGGACCTGGGAATGGATGTCTGTCGATCATATGATCTGGTATTCCAAGTTCTCTTCCAACTTTTCTTACCTCATCTTTAAATAATTCTCTTAGTGGCTCAAGAAGAGTGAAGTCCATATCTTCAGGAAGTCCTCCAACATTATGATGAGATTTGATTGTCATAGAAGGTCCTTTTACAGATTGTGATTCTATTACATCAGGATATATTGTTCCTTGTGCTAAGAAATCAACATCTTTTAATTTAGAAGCTTCTTCATTAAATACTTCAATGAATTCATTTCCAATTATTTTTCTTTTCTTCTCAGGATCAGCAACTCCTGCTAATTTTGTTAAGAATCTAGCTTCAGCATCAACACATTTGATGTTCATATGGAAATGTTCTGAATATACTTCCATAACTGTTTTTGCTTCGTCTTTTCTTAAAAGTCCAGTATCAACGAAGATACAAATTAATTGATCTCCAATTGCTTTATGGATTAAAGTTGCAGCAACAGAAGAGTCAACTCCTCCAGAAAGTCCTAGTAACACTTTCTTGTCTCCAACTTTTTCTTTTATGTTTTTAATAGTTTCATCTATATAGTTTGCCATACTCCAGTTTTTAGTACATTTTGCAATGTTAAAAACAAAGTTTCTATAGATTTCTTTTCCATATTCAGAGTGAGTAACTTCTGGATGGAATTGAACACAATAGATATTTTTTTCTTCATTATAACAAGTAGCTATACAAGAATCAGTATGTGCTATTTGTCTGAAACCAGGTGCTAATTCAACAACATGGTCTTGGTGACTCATCCATACTTGAGAATCATTAGGAATTCCTTCAAATAATGGACTTGCGTCATCATCTATTAAAAGATGAGCTTTCCCAAATTCTTGTTTGTCAGCAGCTTCTACTTTTCCACCTAAAAGATGAGTAGTTAGTTGCATTCCATAACAAATACCAAATATAGGAACACCTAAGTTATATATTTCTTTATCAATCATGAATGCATCTTCTAAATAAACAGAAGCTGGTCCACCTGATAAGATAATTCCTTTAGGTTCTCTTTCCTTAATTTTTTCAATTGGTTCAAAATAGGGAACGATTTCTGCGTAAACCCCCATCTCTCTTATTCTTCTAGCGATTAATTGGTTATATTGAGAACCAAAGTCTAGAATAATAATACTATTTTTTTTCATAATCCCTCCGTGTCGTAAATAAATTTATAAAAGTTTAGTTAACTAGCTTTTAGAATGGAAACTCATCATCATCAACTGGTGCAGATGGTGCACTTGATGGTGCTGGTTTGTCATATGTTTTTTGTTCTGCAGGTGCATGAGATCCTGCTCCTGATTTTGATTCTAAAAATTCGATATTTGAAACTACAACATCATAAGATGTTCTTTTTTCTCCGTTTACTTCGTATCTATTCATTTGTAAAGCACCTTGAACTCCGACTTTTCTACCTTTTCTCAAATACTCTCCAATAAGTTCTGCAGTTTTACCAAATGCTACACAATTTATAAAATCAGCTTCACCTCTTTGAAATGTTCTGTCAACAGCTATAGAAAATCTTGAGTAAGCCTTACCGCTTTGACCGTATTTTAATTCAGGGTCTCTTGTTAATCTTCCTGTTAATACAACTAAATTCATTTTAAAACCTCCCAAGTTTATAATTTAATTTTGATTATTTACTCATTCAATTATAGCAAAAAATACACATAAAAACAAGAAATATACTTGAATTATAATTTAAATAACATTCAATTATAATGCTATATATGGTATAATTAGGAGCAAATTAAAATTTGGAGGCTTAATGATGAAGAAAATAGTATTATTAGATACAAGTGCAATAATGTATAGAGCATTTTATGCAAATATGAATTTTAGAACAAAGAATGAACCAACTGGGGCAGTGTATGGTTTTACCAATACTCTACTTAGTGTTATCAAACAATTTTCTCCAGATTTTATCGGTGCAGCTAAAGACGTAAAAAGAGCAACTCTTAAAAGAAGTGAAATTTATGAAGAGTATAAACAAGATAGACAGGCAATGCCTGAAGATTTAGTAACTCAAATTCCTAGAATTGATGAAGTTTTAGACTCATTTGGAATAGGAAGATACAAAATAAATGGATATGAAGCTGATGATGTCCTTGGAACTATTAGTAAGAAATTTTCTCACGAAGGTTATGAAGTTTTCATAATTACTGGGGATAAAGATTTGGCTCAGTTAGTTGACAAAAATATAAACATCTGTCTTATGGGTAAGGGAGAAAATGGAGGATTCAAAATCATTTCAAATGATGAAGAAGTTATAGAACATCTTGGAGTTCCTGCTAGTAAAATACCTGATCTATTTGGACTTATTGGAGATAAAAGTGATGGAATACCTGGTGTAAGAAAAGTAGGACCAAAGAAAGCTATTCCAATGCTAAAAAAATATGGTGACTTAGAAGGTATATATGAAAACGTTGATCATCTAAGAGAACTTCCAGGAATAGGACCTGGATTAATAAAAAATATAGTTGAAGATAAGGAACTTGCTTTCCTAAGTAGAAAACTTGCAGTTATCAAAAAAGATATTGATCTTGATATAAAAATAGAAGATCTTGAATTTCATATAGATAGCGAAAGATTACTTGCTTTATTTAAAGAGCTTGGATTTAGAGCCCTTATTAAAAGAATGAACTTAAATGAAGTTGTTGAAAAAATGAAAGAAGCTAAAGAAAACAATCCAGTTTCTGAAAACTCTAAAACTACTGAAGTTAAAAATGACGAAATTGATGTTATATCTAAAAAAACTATTGAAGAAAATTCTTCTCAACTTGGACTTTTCTTTGGAAGTCCTGAAGCTAAGAAAGAGACAATTGAAAAAATTTCTAAAATAGTTTCTACTAAGGAAGATTTGAATGAATTAATAAAAGATTTAAAAACTGAGGAAAAAATATTCTTCTATCAAGAAGGACCTGGTATGTCCCTTGTTACAAAAAAAGGAAACTATTATATTCCTCTTTTCCATAATTTAAAATTAGGAGAAGCTTATAGTAATTTAGATAGAAAATATTTAGAAGAAATATTTAATTTAGATAAGAAATTTGTAACTTATGATTTTAAAAATATATTAAAAAATATATATAAATTACCTGTAAGTAAAATGGACCTTGATGAAATGCTTGCATATCATTTAATAACTTCTCAAACTAGAGTTGGTATTGAAGCTATTGCAATGAGAGAAGGTATTGAAGGTATATATAAATATAATGAAGTATTTAAAAAAGAAATTCCAGAAAATATTGGAATTCCTGATTTTGCTGATTTTTTAAACAAAAGAGTTAACCTTATTAAGGAAGTATATAAAGATTTAATAGAAGACTTAAAGGATAAAAATTTACTTGAAGTTTTACATGATATTGAGATGCCTTTAATAGAAGTTCTTAATAATATGGAAGAAAATGGTATCCTTATTAATAAAGAATATTTTTCTAAAATGTCTAGTGAAGTTGGAACTTTATTAGATAGTACTGAAAAGAAAGTATATGAAATTGCTGGAGAAGAATTTAATTTAAATTCTCCAAAACAACTAGCTGAAGTTTTATTCTTCAAGCTAAACATAGATCCTGTTAAGAAAACTAAAACTGGTTACTCAACTAACAGTGAAGTTTTAGAAGTCCTAAATGACAGGGGAGAAGAAATTGCAAAACATATATTAGAATATAGAAAATTTTCTAAATTAAAATCTACTTATCTAGATGCTCTACCAAAAGCAGCAGATAAAAACAATGTTATTCATACAACATTTAATCAAACAGGAACAGCAACTGGAAGATTATCTTCATCTGATCCAAACTTACAAAATATTCCTGTTAAAACAGAAGATGGAATTGAGATAAGAGAAGGATTTATTGCTGATTCAGGTTATAAATTACTTGGAATAGATTATTCTCAAATAGAATTAAGAGTTTTAACTGAAATTTCAAAGGATGAAAATCTAATTGAAGCATACAAGGATGATCAAGATTTACATAGTCTAACAGCTAGAAGAATATTTGATTTAAGTGATGAAGAAGAAGTTACTCCAAAACAAAGATCAATGGCTAAAATTGTAAACTTTAGTATTATCTATGGTAAAACTCCATTTGGTCTTTCAAAGGAATTAAAAATAACTAGAGCAGAAGCTACTTCATATATAGAAAGATATTTCCAAGAATATCCAAAGGTTAAAAAATTAGAAGAAGAAATAATTGAAAATGCCACTAAAACTGGTTATTCTGAAACATATTTTAAAAGAAGAAGAGATATTGAAGGAATAAATTCTAAAAATAAAAACCTTAGAAATCAAGCAGATAGAATGGCTGTAAATACAGTTATCCAGGGTACTGCTGCTGAGATAATTAAAAAAGTTATGATTGAAGTATATAACGAAATTAAAAATAATGAAGATATAAAAATGTTACTACAAGTACACGATGAGCTTATTTTCCAAGTAAAAGAAGATAAAATTGAAAATTATAAAACTATTATAGAAAACATTATGGAAAATACTGTACATTTTGATAATGTAAGGTTGAAAGTTAATGGTGCCATTGGTGAAAATTGGGCAGAAACTAAATAGTTTCAGAAAGGAGAATTGCAAATGTCCTATACCTATAAAGTTAAAAATGAGATAATTAAAAAGTCTAATTACACAACAAAAGAAAAAGTAGCAGAATTACGTGGAATTTTAGAGGTAAAAAATGCTATACTTAAAGATAGAATAGAGTTAAAATTAGAAAGTATAGAACTTGCTAACAGAGTTTACAGAATTTTAAAGGAAGTTACAAATTTAAAAATAAACGTTAAATACCTTGTAAGTATGCATTTTGGAGAACATAAAACATATGTCATTACAATTGAAAAGCAAAATGGTTTTAAAGATCTTTTGAATATACTTGAAACTTGTAATGAAGATAAGCTTATAGAAGATGAAGAAAAAAGAGTTGGTTTCATAAGAGGACTGTTTCTTATGACTGGATATATTAAATCTCCTGAAAAGGAATACGCTCTTGATTTCTTTATTGATAATATAGAAATTGCTGAAGAATTATTTAGAGTTTTTGAAAAATTACATAAAAAAGTATTTATAACAGATAAAAGAAAAAAGAAACTTGTTTATTTTAGAAATTCTGAAGATATCCTAGATGTACTTGTTATGCTTGGAGCTATTAAAGAATTTTATAAATATGAAGAAACTACCATGATGAAGGATTTAAAAAACAAAACAATTAGAGAAATGAATTGGGAAGTTGCAAATGAAACAAAATCCTTAAATACTGGTTTAAAACAAATAAGAATGGTTAATTATATTGGAGCAAACTTAGGACTTAACAACTTAACTCCTGTACTTGAGGAAGTAGCTTTCTTAAGACTTGAAAATCCTGAGGCTTCTTTACAAGAATTAGCACAAATGATTGGAATATCAAAATCAGGTATCAGAAACAGGTTCAGACGTATTGAAACAATTTACAATGAACTACTAAAAGAAACTGAAAAGGAGTAAAATTTTTACATGAAGGTAATAAAAGATATATTAAAATGCGATGAAAAATTAAATAATAGTTATGTTGCCCTTGGAACTTTTGATGGTATTCATAGGGGACATAGAGAACTTATACAAGGAGCTGTTGATAAAGCTAGAGAAAATAACGGTATTTCTGTTGTTTACACTTTTTTAAATCATCCCTTGGAAGTAATTTTTCCAGATAAGAAACCTAAAATGATTAACACTACTAAGGAAAAATTATTTATTTTAGAGGAAATCGGTGTTGACTATGTTGTTTTACAAACCTTTGATGATGATTTTGCAAATATCACCAAGGAAGATTTTATTGACAAAATATTACTTGAAAAATTAGGAGCTAAAGAAATTTTTGTTGGATTTAACTATACTTTTGGTCAAAAGGGAAAAGGAAACACTGAGTTTTTACAAGAGTATACTAGATGCAAAGATTTAAAAATAAATATTATTCCCCCTGTTGAATGTAGAGGGAAGGTTCTTAGTTCAACTGTTATTAGAAAACTTATACTTGAAGGTAAGATGGAAAAAGCTAATCTTTTCCTAGGAAGACCTCTTTTAATTTCTGGTATTGTTGAACATGGTAAGAAACTTGGAAGAATGTTAGGATACCCAACTGCTAATCTTAAAATAATGAATAAAATTTATCCTCCATTTGGAATATATGGTGGAACTGTTACAATTGAAGGAGATGATAATGTCCATATAGCTGTTATTAATATAGGACAAAATCCAACTTTAAAGCCTGGTGAACTAAGTGTTGAAGTTCATATTCTTGATTTCCAAGGAGACTTATATGGAAAAAGAATATATGTTGATTTAGAAAAACATTTACGTGATGAAAAGAAGTTTGACTCTATAGAAGACTTAATAAAAGGAATTGGAAATGATGTTAAAAGATGGAGAGAAATCAAAGGAAAATAAAGATGAAATAGTTTTCAAATTAGATAATTTTGAAGGGCCACTGGAACTTTTAATTTATTTAATAGAGAAAAAGAAAGTTAAAATTTCAGAGGTTAAAATTTCTCAAATTATAGATGAATATCTAGAGATAATGGAAGATCTTAAGAATCAATCCTTAGATATTAAAGTTGAATTTTTAATTATGGCAACTGAGCTTTTAGAAATTAAAGCAAAATCAATCCTTAGTATTGATAAGGAAAAAGATTCTGAAAAAGAACTTAAGAGAAAACTAGAAGAATATAAATTATTTAAACAAGTTACTACTGAAGTAAGAAAAATTGAAAATGAATTTAATATTTCTTATTCCAAAAAAGATGGAAAACAAATTAAAAAAGTTGAATCTAAGGAATATGATTTAAATAAGCTTACCCTTGAGGATGTATATAAAACTTATAAAAAATTTATTGATAAGCAAGAGAAAGAATTTATTGAGATAAAATATGAAAAAACATATTCCATAGAAGATGAAAAGGAAAAAATACTTATAAGCATCTACGAAGAAGAGAAATCCTTAGAAACTTTATTTGAGATTTCAGAAAGTAGAATGCATTTAGTATATATTTTCCTGGCATTACTTGATTTTTATAAAGAAGGAGTAATTGATATAATTTCAATAGAAGAAACTATATTTATAAAAAGATTTTAGACCTGTGGTCTTGGAGGATGTATGTTTAAGAGTGGATTTTTTATGATGATAATAACTTTAGTTAGTCGTGTGTTAGGACTTGCTAGAAGTGTTGTTATAGCATATTATTTTGGAGCATCTGCAAGTACAGATGCTTTTTTTAGTGCCTTTAAAATAAGTAATTTTTTTAGGCAACTACTTGGGGAGGGAGCTCTTGGAACATCTTTCATTCCCCTATATAATGAAAAGGTTAAAGTTCAAGGGGAAGAAGAGGGAAGAAAATTTATATTTTCAATTATGAATATCGTTCTAATCTTTTCTATTATTGTTGCCCTTTGTACAGCTATATTTTCTAAGGAAATAATAGGTTTTATTGTTGGAGGATTCTCTTATGAAACTCAAATGATAGCATCTTATTTACTTAGAATAATGTCATCTTATTTTATATTTATAGCCCTAGCTGGTATGATTGGAGCAATATTAAATAATTTTAAATGCTTTGCATTACCTGCATCAACATCTATATTTTTTAATTTAGCAATACTAGGGTCTGCTATTTTATTTGGTAGAAAATATGGTATACAGGCCATGGCTTATGGTATTTTATTAGGTGGGGCAATACAGTTATTAATTCTTCTTCCTACTTTTTTAAAAAAAGTTAGAGGATATGAATTTAAGATAATATTTAAAGATGAATATTTAAAAAAATTATTATTCTTAATTCTTCCAATGTTAGTTGGAATATTTGCAAGACAGATAAATACAATGGTTGACCAATTCTTTGCATCTTATTTACAAAGTGGAGGAGTTTCAGCCTTAGAAAACGCAACTAGATTATATTCTTTACCTATTGGGGTTTTTGGAATATCAATCTCAACTGTTATTTATCCAACTCTTTCAAAAAAAATAGTTAATAATGATTTTAAAGCTGTGGAAGATAATATATTAAAGGGATTAAATATTTTAATGTTCTTTGTTATTCCTTCTATGGGAGTATTTTGTTTTTATTCAAAGGAAGTTGTTACTTTATTATTTGGATATGGGAAGTTTGGAAGTGAAGCTATAAATGTAACAGGTAGCGCTCTACTTTTCTATTCGTTAGGACTATATTTTTATACGGCAATACATCTATTAACTAGATCTTTTTATGGAATGAAAAACAGTAAAGATCCTGTTAAATTCTCAGTTATTTCTATAATTGTTAATATTATATTAAACGCATTGTTGATTGGTCCTTTAAAATATAAAGGTCTTGCATTATCAACTTCAATTGCTGCTATGTGTAATTTTGGTTTATTATTCTATTATTTTAGAAAAAAATATATTAAGTTAAATTGTAAACCATTATTTAAGTTTAAAATAAAAGTCTTAGCAGCTACTATAATTAGTATTTTAGGAAGTTTCTATATAGATAACATTATTATTAAGTTAGTTATATTCTCACTTATTTATTTATCTTTATGGGCTTATCCTATCTATAAAAAGAAATTAGAGGTATTTTAAATGGGAAAAAACAATTACAAAGTTTATACACCTTCTAAGTATGCTGAAATTATAATTAATTCAGCTTTAAAAAATTATTTTCAAGATGTATACACAAAGAAAAAATTAGACAAATTAAGGGTCGTAGATTTATCTTGTGGCACAGGAAACTTACTTTGCCTCATGCTAGAAAAATTAATTCAATTATCTTACGAGATTAATGGAAAATATTCATACAATCCTAAATGGTTAAAAGGCTATGATTTAGATAAAAATGCTGGAGAAAAATATGATAATAATATACAAAAAATACTTAAGCATTACGGCTTAAATGGTCATACTTCATTTGAAAATAGTGATGGATTGTTAATAGAAAATCATGGAAAATATGATATCGTTCTTGGTAATCCTCCTTATATTGGAGAAAAAAATAATAAGGAACTATTTGATAAAATTAAAGGCACTGATTTTGGAGAAAAATACTATGAATCTAGAATGGATTACTTTTATTTTTTCATAGAAAAAGCAATTGAAATATTAAAACCAAATGGAATCCTTTCATATATTACTACTAACTATTGGCTAAAGGCAGACAGTGGTAAAACCCTCAGATATTATCTTCGTAAAAAAGGAAAATTTCTTGAAATTAATAACTTCAATATGTCTGTATTTGAAGAAGCTCCTGGACAACATAATATTATATTTTTGTGGAAGAAAATCACTGATGAGTTTATTTATAATCACGAAGAATTTAAAGTTACTGTCACTTTAGAAAATGTTGATTTTATAATGAATGAAAAAGATTTATATAGTCCTACTGGAAGAATTAGATTAATAAAAGAAAATGATTTAAAATTTAATAAAAGAATTTATGGTAAATCAAATTATAAATTAAAAGAACTTTTTTCTATTAATCAAGGTATTATTTCTGGCTGTGATAAAGCTTTTGTTTTAAAAGAATATGACGAAAGATTTAAAGATTATTTAAAACCTTTATATAAAAATAAAGATATTTTAAAATATTCATATAACGAAGAAAATAAATATTGGGTACTTTATATTGATAGTGATAAAAAAATTGATAGTTATCTTAGAAGTCACCTTCTTAATTACCGAGAAAAACTAGAAAAAAGAAGAGAAGTTAAAACTGGTAGAATAAGTTGGTATGAACTTCAATGGGCTAGAAAAGAGCATATATTCTTAGATGAAAAGATAATAGTTAGACAAAGATGTAAGACTAATTTATTTGCTTACTCAAATAAAGCTTTTTATGGAAGTGCTGATATTTATTATCTTACTCCAAAGGAAAAGTCTTTAAACATTTTTTATGTTCTAGGATATTTAAATTCTAATATTTTCTATAAATGGTATAAATTAAATGGTAAATCAAAGGGTTACAATCTTGAGTTTTATGCAACTCCTTTAAAAGAAATACCTATTTATTATCCTGAAAATGATTTAGAAACTAAATATGTTGAAAAACTTGTAAAAGAACAAATTAAAATTTATTCTGATGAAAGACAAAACAAAATAGATCTATATTTTAGAAATCTATTTAAATAAAAGAGGTGAAAATATGATTTTTAAAGAAGCATTTATGAATTATCCTATTATAATTCTTCTAATTGATCCTGAAGATGGAAAAATCATTGCTGCAAATAATAAAGCAGCTGAAGTTTATGAATATCCCCTTGAAAAATTAAATACTATGAACATCATGGATTTAAATAAATTTAATCCTAAAAAAATAAAAGAAGAAATGGAAAATGCTAGGAGTAAAAATAAAAATTACTTCCATTTTCCACATATTACTTCAAGTGGTAAGATTATCCTCATGGATGTTCAAAGCTTACCAACTATAATTAATAACAAACAATTTTTAGTTTCTTTTATTTATCCTTGTAAAAGTAAAGAATATTTAAATAATTCTGTAATGAGATTTATTCGTGAAGCTAAAACTCTTGCCAAGGTTAGAAATAATTTCTTTTCAAATATGAGTCATAATATGAGAACTCCAATGAACGCTGTTATCAATTATGCAAAATTTGGAATGGATGAAAGTAAAAATGAAAAAGAAGCAACATACTTTAAGCAAATTTACACTAGTGGTAATTATTTGCTTAAAATTTTAAATGAGAATCTAGAAAAAGAAAATACCAAAACTCATGTTTTAAAAAAAGAAATAATTAGCTTAAAAGAAATATTTCTTAACATTTTAACTATTACAACTCCTAAAGCTAAATCTAAAAAAATTAACCTTATCACCAATCTTGAAAAATTTCAAAAAAAAGATGAAAAAATATTTTGTAACAAAACGAGAATCAGTCAATTAATTATAAACAGTTTAAACAATGCTATTAAGTACAGTGAAATAAATCAAAATCTGATTTTAGATATTAATTTATTAAAATTAGATTCAAATAAATACTCTTTAGAATATACAATTATATGTACTGATTCAAATGAAGAAAAAATTACTTCTATTTCTAAAATACCAGTTGAACTAATTAAAGAAATAGAAAATCTAAAGATACCAGATAAATATAAAAGTGAAGGCTCTAAAAATTATGATACTTCTCTTAAAATATTAGTTTGCGAAGATAATGAAATAAACTTTAAAATTATACACAAACTTTTAAGTTCAAAGGGACATAATGTTGATATTGCTGAAAATGGCCTAATTGGTTTAAATAAAGTTAAATCTAAAAAATATGATTTAATAATCATGGATATTAAAATGCCTATAATGGACGGACTAGAAGCCAGTAAAGAAATTAGAAAATTTAATAAACATATTCCTATAATAGCTTTATCTGCAAATTCTTATGAAAAAGACATTCAAAAATCATTAGAAGTAGGAATGAATATTCATTTATCTAAACCAATTGAACCAAAAAAATTATTTGAAACTTTAAAAATTTTAGCTCTGAAAAAAACAACTCCATCTATTTCTTTATGAGGGTTAAAGCAAAAAAACTAAATACCTTAAAACCTTTTATTTTAAATAAAGATTACATTTTTTTAAACTAAATATATATTCTAAAAGTCAAAAGGTTATAGGGTATTTTTTTTGGTTAAAGTAAGATTGATAGGAGGGAATTAATGGAAGAAAAAATGTTTTGTTGGCAATGTCAAGAAACTGCAAGAAACACTGGATGTACTGTTAGAGGTGTGTGTGGTAAAAATGACACGGTAGCTAGAATTCAAGATTTATTAATTTACACTACAAAGGGACTTTCTGAAGTAACAACTAGACTAAGAGCTGAGGGAGAAAAAATTTCAAAGGAAACCAATCGTTTAGTAACTCTTAATCTTTTTACAACTATCACCAACGCAAATTTTGACGAAGAGGCCCTAAAGGATCGAATAGAAAAAACTATCGCTTTAAGAGATGAATTAATTAAAAAATTAAAGGATAAGACTGGACTTTCAAAAGCTGCTTTATTTAATGATAAAAGAGAGAATTTTGAAATTTTCCATGAAGGAGTTGGAGTACTTGCAACTGAAAATGAAGATATTAGAAGTCTTAGAGAACTAATTACTTATGGATTAAAAGGAATCTCAGCTTATGCTAAACATGCTGATGTTTTACTTGAAAATAATGAAGAACTTGATACCTTTATTCAAAGTGCTTTAGCAAAAACTTTAGATGATAATTTAGTTGTCGCTGATCTTGTTAATTTAACTTTAGAAACAGGAAAATACGGGGTAGAAGCTATGGCTTTACTTGATAAAGCTAATACTGGTACATATGGAAATCCTGAAATAACTGAAGTTAATATAGGGGTTAGAAAAAATCCTGGAATACTTGTATCTGGACATGATTTAAGAGATTTAGAAATGTTATTTGAACAAACAAAAGGAACTGGAGTAGATATCTATACTCACTCTGAGATGTTACCTGCTCATTACTATCCAAAATTTAAAAAATATGATAATTTTGTTGGAAACTATGGAAACGCTTGGTGGAAACAAAAAGAAGAGTTTGAATCATTTAATGGTCCTATCCTTATGACAACAAACTGTATTGTTCCTCCTAAGGATTCATATAAAGATAAAATATTTACAACAGGTTCTGCTGGGTTCCCTGGATGTAAACATATTCCTGGAGAAGTCGGAGAAATTAAAGATTTTTCTGAAATAATTGAAATGGCTAAAAATTGTCCTCCTCCAAAAGAAATAGAAACTGGAAAAATTGTAGGAGGTTTTGCGCATAATCAAGTTATTGCTCTTGCTGATAAAGTTGTAGAAGCTGTGAAATCAGGAGCTATTAAGAAATTTGTAGTTATGGCTGGTTGTGATGGAAGACAAAAAGGTAGAGATTATTATACTGAATTTGCAAAAGCTCTTCCTAAAGATACTATTATCTTAACTGCTGGTTGCGCTAAATATAGATATAATAAATTAGATTTAGGAGATATTGGAGGAATTCCTAGAGTTCTAGATGCAGGACAATGTAATGACTCTTATTCTCTAGCTGTAATTGCTTTAAAATTAAAAGAAGTCTTTGGATTAGAAGATATTAATGAATTACCAATCATATATAACATAGCTTGGTATGAACAAAAAGCTGTAATCGTATTACTTGCTTTACTTTACTTAGGAGTTAAGAATATTCATTTAGGACCAACACTACCTGCATTTTTATCACCAAATGTTGCCAATGTTTTAATTGAAAACTTTAAAATTGCTGGAATAGGAACTGTTGAAGAAGATATGAAAATATTCTTTAATAATTAGAAACTAACTCACCATGAATTAGTGATTTTATATTTATTTATTAAGTTTAGGAGGGATGTTTATGCATGTAATCAATGAAAGTGAATGTATTGGATGTGGAGCTTGTGCTGGTGTATGCCCTGTGGACGCAATTGCGCCTACTGAAGAAGGGAAATATAGAATAAGTGACACTTGTATTAATTGTGGAGCTTGTGTAGAAACTTGTCCTGTAGATGCAATTTCTCCAGGAGATTAATAATTCTTAACCTTAAACTTATTATTAAAAAAGGGGCTGTAAAACAGCTCCTTTTTTAATATAATTTATTTTCTAATCACTTTCAATATTTAAACCTTTTATTAAAAGAGAAGGACAACCAATTCCAGAAGAATCAAATTTAAAGTCATTTCCTAATTTTTTAATATTATTTAATAGTTCATAAAAGTTTCCAGCTATTGTTATTTGATTTAAACCTTTATCTAACTTTCCATCTTTAATATAAAAACCTTCTCCTGCTAATGAAAAATCACCTGATATAGAATTTAATCCTGAATGTAATCCTGCAAAACTAGTTATATAAACTCCGTTTCCAATCTCTTTAAATAAATCTTCAAGAGAAGTTTCACCATTTTTCAAATAAAGATTATAGCATGATGTTCCTATAGTCCCTTTATAACCACCTTTACTGGCATTTCCTGTGGATTTTACTCCGTCTTTTTTAGCAGTTTTTAAATTATATAAATAAGTTTTTAATACTCCGTCCTTTATTATTTCTTTATATTCAGTAGGTACTCCCTCTGCATCAAAAGATGAATTAGAATACCCATCTTTTAAAAATGGATCATCTATTAAGGTTATATTTTCATTTGCAATAACTTCATTTAATTTTCCTTTTAATTTTGATATTCCCTTTTGAACAGATTCAGCATAAAAATTTCCAAGCATGCTTCCTAGTAAAGAAGCAAAAGTTAAGTTTTCTACAACACATAAATCATTATCTAAAGATACATTAATTACATCTAATTTTGAAATTGCTTTTTTTACAACTTCATCTCCAAGTTTCTTATAATCAAAGTCAGAAAATCTTTTACCAATTTTAAAATCATAGGCTGTTTTAATTTTATCTTTTTCCATAACAGAAATTGAAAGAACTGTATAGGCAAAATTTCCCTCATCTCTTAAATCAATTCCCTTTGAATTTTTTATAACTCTTTCACCTTTTCCTATTACAAATGTGCAGTTATTTATATTCTTTATTCTCTTATCCAAAGATTTAACATAACTTTCCATTTTAAATAAAAAATCTTTCATATCATCAACAGTAATATCTTCTAATTCTTTACTATAAGTTTCTGTCTCTTTATATTCACATTTTTCACCGAATATTATTTGTTCATCTGTATTTTCTATTATAGAAGCATTTTCCTTAGCTTCATTAATTAAAAACATTATATCTTCTTCTTCAAAACTTTCACTATATGAATAACCCATTTTATCCTGAAACTTTCCTCTAAAAGAAATTCCTTGATTGGTATTATCTGAGAAAGAATCAATCTTACTATCAAAAACTTTAACAGTAGTATTTTCACCAGACATATAGTAAACTTCAAATTCCTCTATCTTAAGTTCTTTAGCTTTTTTAAAAAGTTTTTCTATAAATATATTTTTATTCATTATTCCTCCTAACTACAGTATAGTATAATTATATCATGAATTTAAAAATAAAATTATAGCATTTTTTTACCAATTTTTAAAAAAAGCAACGTATTTTTAATAAGATTTTAATTTGTTCACTATAAATTAATATTTTTAATTCATACTTGATAAATTTTTAATCAAATACCCCTCTTTTTCACAAGAAATTTTTTTTATATTTTTTGTTTTCTTTTAACTTAAATCCTCATAAATTCTTGTACATCAAACATTAAAACAAAGAAGCTTTAATTATTAAAATTATATATGTTAAAACTGTTAACTTTTTACCTTTTTAAAGAATAGTTTTTCATCTGTTAAGTAATATTTAAATTTTTATGTTTATCTTTTTCAATTTTCATAGTATAATAGGAAATATGGATATGGTTTATTAATTTTTTAAAATTTAGTTTAAAATTTAGGAGGAAGTAATGTTTGAAAATAATCTTTTTAGCGGTAATAAACAAGTTATCATACAGAGTTCTGTAGGTTCTGTGTTTTCTTCTACAGCTGAAAAAGAATTAAAAGCAGCTATTAAAAAGGGAGATAATGCTATTGCTATTTCAGGAAGAGTAGTTAATCCCGGGGTTTACGAGATATCAGATGGTTTCTCTCTAAAGGATGTAATTGATTTAGCTGGGGGTATATCAGGTAAGAAAAAATTCAAAGCAGCTCAATTTGGGCTACCATTTGGAGGTTTCATTACTGAAGAGTTTTTAAATACTCCAATAGATAACAAATTATTTAGTAAAAACAACAATAGAAGTATTATAATATTATCAGAAGAAGACTGTATTATATCTTTTTCTAAATTCTATATTGAGTTTTTATTAGGTAAAATGCAACAAAGAGGATATTTAGGATATTCTAGAGTTCAATATGAAATAGAAAGAACTTGGAGAGTTTTAGAAAGAATCTCAATGGGTAAAGCAAACATGAGAGATGTTTTCCTATTAAGACAACTTTCAGAAGCTATCAAGCATACTTTAAATCAAGAAAGTAATTTAGTTCTTGAATCAATTGATAAATTTTATGATGAATATAAAAGTCATATAGAAAGAGGAACTTGCCCAGCTGGACAATGTATCCAACTTTTAAAATTTAAAATCACAAGTAAATGTATTGGTTGTACAGCTTGTGCGAGAGTTTGTCCAGTTAACTGTATTTCTGGAGAATTAAAGAAAAAACATAGAATTGATAATGATAAATGTACTCACTGTGGTCAATGTGTTGTTGCTTGTCCAGTTGGTGCAATTTTCGAAGGAGATCATACAATTCAATTATTAAGACATATTGCTACACCTAATAAGGTTGTAGTTGCACAAATAGCTCCAGCTGTAAGAGTTGCCATTGGTGAAGCTTTTGGTTATGAACCTGGAGAAAACTTAGAAAGAAAATTAGTTGCTGCACTTAAGAAAATAGGTGTTGACTATGTATTCGATACAAGTTGGGCAGCTGATCTTACTATAATGGAAGAAGCTACTGAATTCCAACACAGATTAGAAAAATTCTATAATGGAGAAGAAGTTAAACTTCCAATTCTAACTTCTTGTTGTCCTGCATGGATTAAATTCTTTGAGCAAAGTTATCCTGATATGCTAGATGTTCCATCATCTGTAAAATCACCTATGGAAATTTTCTCAACTGTAACAAAGGATTTATGGGCTAAAAATTTAGGTTTAACTAGAGAACAAGTTTCTGTAGTTGCTATAATGCCTTGTTTAGCTAAAAAATATGAAGCTTCAAGAGATGAATTTTCTAGAGGAGATAACTATGACACAGATTTTGTTATCACAACAAGAGAGTTAATAAAAATCTTTAAACAGTCAAATATAGATTTAAATGATATGGAAGATGAAGAATTCGATGATCCATTAGGAGAATATTCAGGAGCTGGAATCATCTTTGGAAGAACTGGAGGAGTTATCGAAGCAACAACAAGAACAACCGTTGAGATGATTACCGGTAAAAGATTAGATGATATAGAATTCCACGAACTTAGAGGATGGGAAGGATTCAGAACTGCTGAAGTTAAGCTTGGACATGTTGAGCTTAGAGTAGGTATTGCCCACGGATTAGAAGAAGCCGCTAAAATGCTAGATAAAATAAGAGCTGGAGAAGAATTCTTCCACGCTATTGAAATCATGGCATGTAAAGGTGGATGTATTGGTGGAGGTGGACAACCAAAAGCCAGAAAGAAAATGGAAGTTCTTAAAAAAAGAGCTGAAGGGTTAAATAGTATTGATAAGGCCAAAGTAATTAGAAGATCTCATGAAAATGAATCTGTTAAAGCTATTTATAGAGATTACTTAGACCACCCAATGAGTAGAAAAGCTCATGAATTATTACATACTAAATATTTCCCAAAATTAAAATACTAAAATTGCCTAAAAAACTTACCCTAAAAAACCGCTATATTTTATATAGCGGTTTTTTTTATTCTTCTATTATGATATAATTTTTTTATAAGATTATTATATAAAGGAAGGGTTGTACTATGGAATTATATATATATGCAGGAGATAAAATACTTAGAAAGGATGATGAAAATGAACTTATTGTTCCTTCAGAAAAAGAATTTACAATTGATCAAGATTTTGAGTTTAAACCATTTAAACTAAACGATAAAAAAGCTGGATATTTAGTTGAAGTAGATGAAAAATATGATATCCCTGAGGGCTTTAAATTTGAAGATATTAAAAAATGTAGACGTTTTCATAAAAACGAAGTTTATTCTAGAGTGATTCAAGCTAAGGCTATTTTAAATTGGGATAGAACTCATAGATATTGCGGAATTTGTGGAGAAAAATTACCTCCAATGAATGAAGATAAATCAAAAGTTTGTCCTAAATGTAAAAAACTATTATTTCCTGAAATAGCTTGTGCTATTATTGTGGGAATAACTAAAGGAGATAAATTGCTTCTTGCTCACAATACTAATTTTTTAAAGGATAGATATAGTATCCTTGCTGGCTTTGTAGAATTAGGGGAAACTCTTGAAGATGCAGTTAGAAGAGAAATAAAAGAAGAGGTCAACATTAATGTTAAAAACATTAAATATTTTGGTTCTCAATCTTGGCCTTTTCCTAGTTCTATGATGTTTGGATTTACTGCTGAATATGAAAGCGGTGAAATTGATCCTGATGGAATAGAAATTGAAAAAGGAAATTGGTTCTCAAAGGACAATGTTCCAAATATTCCTCCTTATGGAAGTATCTCTAGAGAAATCATTGATTACTGCTTAAATAAAAATGAAAAATAATATAGTAAAAAGGATTGCTTACGCAATCCTTTTTTTAGGGTAATATATCTCTCTATCTAATCAAGATAAAATCTTTATTATCTATTAATCTTCCCAACATTCAGCATGTTTTAATCCAGGGATTGAACTTGCTTTGAATACAGGATCTAAACCTTGTTTCTTTTGTTCTTGGTAATCTTTTATTACAGCGAAAGCAATTTTAGAAAGTAATAAGATAGTAACTAAGTTCATTATTGCCATTAATCCCATGAATAAATCTGCAAGATCCCAAACAATTTGAATTTTAGCAACACAACCAAACATAACCATTCCAACAACTAATACTCTGTAAGCCATTAACCAACCTTTATTATCAGAATTTATAAATTCAATATTTGTTTCACCATAATAGTAATTTCCTATTACTGAAGAGAAGGCAAACATTAGAATACAAACTGCTATAAAGATAGCTCCCCATGACCCAACTTGTGCTACTATTGAATCTTGAGTTAATTGAATTCCGTTAGCATTTCCATTATTATAGAATCCTGAAATTAATATTATGAAAGCTGTAGCAGAACATATTACAATTGTATCTGTAAATATTCCAAGAGCATGAATAAGTCCTTGCTTAACTGGATGTGAAACATTTGGTGCTGCTGCTGCATTTGGAGCACTACCCATTCCAGCTTCGTTAGAGAATAATCCTCTTTTTATACCTTGCATTATTACAACTCCAAATAATCCACCTGCTGCTTGTTTTAGTCCAAAAGCACTAGTTACAATCATCTTTAATATTGAAGGAATCATTGTAATATTTTTTCCTATTATGAATAAAGCAACTATAATATAAGCAACTGCCATAACTGGTACTAATATTTCAGAAACACGAGCTATTCTTTTAACTCCACCAAAAATGATAATTGCTGTTGCTGCTGTTAAAACTAATCCAACATGAACTCTACTAATATTAAATGCTTTTTCAAATGCAAATGAAATAGTATTAGCTTGAACTGAGTTAAATATTAATCCGTAAGTAATTGAAATTAAGATTGAGAAAGTAACTCCCATCCATCTTTTTCCTAAAGCTTTTTCCATGTAGTAAGCAGGTCCCCCTCTAAAGTGGTCTCCTTCTTTAATTTTAAATACTTGAGCTAAAGTACACTCAACTAAACTTGAACTAGCTCCTATTAAAGCAACAACCCACATCCAGAAAACTGCTCCAGGTCCACCTATTGCAATAGCTATTGCAACTCCTGCTAAGTTACCTGTACCAACACTTGATGCTATTGAGATACAAAAAGCTTGGAAAGAAGAAACTCCGCCTTTTTCATCATTTGAACCACTGCTTAAAACTCTAAACATTTCTTTTATCATTCTAATTTGAATAAATCCTGTTTTAAGAGTAAAAAATCCACCTGCTAATAATAGTAACGCTATTAAAATATAAGACCATAAGTATGTATTAATCGTCCCCACAAAACTCCCTAAAAAATTCATGTAATTCCCCCTTTAATTTCTTGTTATATATATATTTGTGTAAAAAATTTATTATTAGAATATTGTTAAATCTAGCTCCTTAGATAAATATTCAAGTAATGCAACCCCTGCTATTGAATTTCCTTTATGATCAAGTGAAGGTCCAAATACCCCTATTCCCATTTTTCCTGGAACCACTGAAAGTATTCCTCCTCCTACACCACTTTTTGAAGGTATTCCAACTCTAAGAGCAAATTCTCCTGAACTATCATACATTCCACAAGTTACCATAAGTGTTTTTACTATTGTTGCTATTCTAGGAGTAATTATTTCTTCTCCTGTGCTTAATTTTCCATTGTTTGCTATAAATAATGCAATTTTACTTAAAGTTTTAGCAGTTACTTCTATTGAACATTGTTTAAAATAAACATCTAAAGCATCTTCAACATTTCCTTCTATAACTCCTTCACCTTTCATAAAATATGCCATTGCTCTATTTCTATTTCCTGTATCAGATTCTCCGCAATATATTTTATAATTAACATCTAAAGTATCATCCTCAGCTATTTTTCTTATAAAATTTAATAATCTGTTAAACTTGTCTCTAGCATCTCTTCCTTTTATCATTGAACTAATCACTATAGCCCCTGCATTTATTAAAGGGTTATAGGGTTTTTTTACTGTTGATGTTTCTAATTTCTTAATAGAATTAAATGCATCCCCTGTAGGTTCCATTCCTACTTTTGAAAAAACATAATCTTCTCCATTATCTAGTATAGCTAGCATTAATGAAACTATTTTAGAAATACTTTGAATAGTGAATTTTTCTTCATAATCTCCTGCTTTATATTCCATACCATCAACTGTCATAACATAAATTCCTAAAGCTTCCTTTCTTGCTTTATCTAATTCTGGAATATATGATGCTACTTTTCCATTCTTAGTATGATGACGGTTGTTTTCAATTAAAATTTTTAGTAAATCTTGCATCGTGCCTCCCTCTGAAACATATATTATTTAAATAATAGCCTAACTTTATAATTTACAAGAAATATGTATCTTTTATATACATTTTAATCCGAAAAAGTCTAAAACCAAGCTAATTTAGTATCCACTCTTAAAGCATACCCTATTTAAAACAGTATGTCAACATTTTTCACCTATTAATATCATTTATGGATAAACAAATTTTATATGGAAAACCATTCATTATATATATATTTAAATTAATAAAATTTATAATTTTAGAATCAATAAAATAACATATACAGAATATATAGAGTGTTATATATTTTGTATATAATCTTTCTTTGTGGACACCAACTTTCAAAAAGTGTATAATATTATATCGGATATTACTTTTTTGATATTTAAAAGTTTGAAAACGCACAAACGTAAGAAGGGGGACTAAAATGATTTGTAAGGATAATATAGGGTTTAAAGAATTAGAAAAATACATTTCTTCTTTTGAAGATAAAAAAGGTTCTTTAATAATAATTCTTCACAAGGCTCAAGAAATTTTTGGATATATACCTGAAGAGGTACAAGAATTTGTAGCAGATAAAGTTAATATGCCCATTGCAAAGGTATATGGAGTAGTTAGTTTTTATAACTTTTTTTCCATGAAACCCAAAGGAAAATATCAAATATCTGTTTGTACTGGTACAGCTTGCTATGTTAGAGGAGCAGATAAAGTTTTAGAAGCAATAAAAAAAGAATTAAAAATAGAAGTTGGTGAGGTTACAAAGGATGGAGTTTTCTCTCTTGATTGTTTAAGATGTGTAGGAGCTTGCGGATTAGCTCCAGTTGTTATTATAGGAAAAGAAGTCCACGGAAAAGTTAAACCAGATGAAATTAAGAAAATTTTAGTTTCATATCTTGCTAAAGAAAAAAAATAATATTTATATTTAACATTTAGGGAGGAAAAATGGAAAAGAAAAAAATATTAGTCTGTGGTGGAACTGGATGTTTATCATCAAAAAGTCACCTTATCAAGAAAAATTTAGAAAAATATATCACTGAAAACAAATTAACCAAAGAAGTAGAAGTTGTTCTTACAGGATGCTTTGGTTTCTGTGAAAAAGGACCAATCGTTAAGATAATACCTGAAAACACTTTTTATGTGGAAGTTAAACCTAGTGATGCAGAAGATATAATAAAACTAGATATAATGAAGGGAATGAAAATACCTAGAATACTATACAAAAACCCTAAAACAAAAGAAGTCATATACGATTCAAAGGATATGGAATTTTACCAAAAACAAGAAAGAAGAGCATTAAAAAATTGCGGATTAATAAATCCTGAAAGTATTAAAGATTTTATTTTACATGACGGATATAGAGCAATTGAAAAAGTTATAACATCAATGGGAGCTGAAGATGTTGTTAATATGATTATTGATTCTGGCCTTAGAGGAAGAGGTGGAGGAGGTTTTCCAACTGGTGTAAAATGGAAAATTGCATTTGCCAATGATTCAGAAGAAAAATATATAGTTTGTAATGCTGATGAAGGAGATCCTGGAGCATTTATGGATAGATCTATTCTTGAAGGAGATCCTCATTCAATAATAGAAGGAATGATGGTTGCAGGTTATGCTATTGGAGCTGATAAAGGTCTTGTATATATCAGAGCCGAATATCCTCTAGCAATTGAAAGATTAACTAAAGCAATTGAAAGCGCCAGAAAAGCTGGATATTTAGGAGAAAAAATTCTTGGAACTGACTTCAATTTTGATATAGAATTAAAGTTTGGAGCTGGAGCATTTGTTTGCGGAGAAGAAACTGCTCTTATTCAATCAATGGAAGGAAAAAGAGGAGAACCTGTTTCAAAACCTCCTTATCCTGCTGAAAAAGGATATATGGATAAACCTACCATAGTTAATAATGTAGAAACTTTAGTAAATATTCCTGGAATTATATTAAACGGAGTTGATTGGTTCAGAGAAGTAGGAACTCAAAATTCTCCTGGAACTAAAGTATTTGCCCTTGCTGGAAAAATAAATAATGTTGGTCTTGTTGAAGTTCCCATGGGAACAACTTTAAGAGAAATTATTTTTGAAATCGGAGGAGGTATAAAAAATAATAAAAAATTTAAAGCTGTCCAAACTGGAGGACCTTCTGGAGGATGCTTAACAGAAAGAGATTTAGATACATTAATAGATTTTGATACATTAAATGAAAAAGGTTCTATCATGGGATCTGGAGGAATGATAGTCATGGATGAAGATGACTGTATGGTAGGAATAGCAAAATTTTTCCTTGAATTTACTTTAGATGAGTCTTGTGGTAAATGCACTCCATGTAGAATTGGAAATACTAGATTATATGAATTATTAGACGGAATTACAAAGGGGAAGGGAACATTACAAGACTTAGATTATTTAAAAGAATTATCTGAAGCTATTAAAGATACTTCTTTATGTGGTTTAGGGCAATCCTCCCCTAATCCAGTTCTATCAACTTTAAAACAATTTGCAGATGAATATCTGGAACATGTTCAAGATAAAAAATGTCGTGCTGGTGTATGTGAAGATATAGTAACTTATGTTATAAATAATAATTGTATCGGATGTACAGCTTGTTCTAGAATTTGTCCTGCAAATGCAATTAAAGGAGAAATCAGAGAAAAACATGAAATCGACAATGAAATATGTATTAAATGTGGAGCTTGTTATGATATCTGTAAATTCCAAGCAATTGATAAAATATAATTCTAGGAGGGTAGGTTAAAATTATGAGAATGATAAGATTAAAGATAGATGATAAAGTTGTAATAGCTCCTGAAGGAACTACTATATTAAATGCAGCTTTAAGTGCAGGAATCGAAATACCTCATTTATGTTATATGGAAATGGAAGAGGTTGGATATAAAAATGATTGTGCCTCTTGTAGAATTTGTGTGGTTGAAGTAAAGGGGATGAATAGACTTTTACCATCTTGCAAAACTCCAATTGCAGAGGGAATGGAAGTTGTAACTAATTCACTTAAAGTAATGCAAAAAAGAAGAATAGTCCTTGAACTAATTCTTTCTAATCACCCTAAGGATTGTTTAATTTGTGGTAAAAATGGAAATTGTGAACTTCAAAAATTAGCAATTGAATTTGGACTTAGAGAAATGAGATTTAAGGGGAAAGAAGCAAAACACGATAAACAAGTTTCTGTTGCAATTACAAGAGATATCACAAAATGTATTATGTGTAGAAGATGCGAAACAATGTGTGAAGAAGTTCAAAACTGTGGTATATTAACAGGAATAGATAGGGGATTTAATGTAATTGTAAACACTGCTTTTAACAGAAATTTAATTGATACTGATTGTACTTTCTGTGGGCAATGTGTTGCTGTATGTCCTGTTGGAGCTTTATATGAAACTGATAACAGTTTTAGGTTAATTCAAGATTTATTAAATCCAAAGAAAAAAGTTATTGTACAAGTTGCACCAGCTGTAAGAGTAGCTTTAGGGGAATTATTCGGTCTTCCTGTAGGTACAGATGTTACTAAAAAAATGGTTGGAGCTTTAAAAAAATTAGGTTTCGATGGAGTTTTTGATACAAACTTTGCTGCAGATGTAACTATATTAGAAGAAGCTACCGAATTAAAATATAGATTGGAAGAATTTCTAAATGGAAATAAAGATATTAAACTTCCATTGTATACCTCATGTTGCCCTTCTTGGGTTAGATTCGCTGAATTAAAATATCCTGAAATTTTAGATAATATTTCTACAGCTAGATCTCCTCAACAAATTTTTGGTTCTATTGCTAAAAATATTTGGGCACCTAAAAACGATATAAAAAGAGAAGACTTGGTCTGCGTTTCAATCATGCCTTGTATTTCTAAAAAATATGAATGTACAAGAGAAGAGTTTTCAACAAACGGAACCCCTGATGTAGATTACTCTTTAACAACTAGAGAACTAGGTAGATTATTAAAGCAATATAATATTGATCTTCCTTTATTGCATGAAAAAGAATTTGATAATCCTCTTGGATCTTCAACAGGAGCTGCTGAAATATTTGGTAGATCTGGTGGAGTTATGGAAGCTGCCACAAGAACTTTATATGAATGGGTTACTGACGAAAAATTACAAAATTTAGACTTCATTCCTCTTAGAGGTTTTGAAGAGGTAAGAAAAGCTACTATAAATGTTAAAGGGATAGATCTAAATGTTGCTGTTGTTCATGGTCTTGGAGCTGCTAGCAGACTTATAGAAAAAATAGAAAAAGGAGAAGAACATTTTCACGCCATTGAAGTTATGGCATGTAAAGGTGGATGTATTGGTGGTGGAGGTCAGCCTTATCACCATGGAGATTTCAGCATCATTAAGAAAAGAGGAGAAGCTATTCAAAGTTTAGATGACTATAATAAAGTAAGAGAATCTCATAAAAATAAAGCTGTTATCAAACTTTATAAAGAAGCTCTTGGTAACCCTTATAGTAAAAAATCTCATGAATTACTTCACACTCACTATACTGATAGAAAAAATAAAGATAAATAATTTTTCAAAATAAAAAGGGCTCATAAGTGAGCCCTTTATTAGTTTATTACATTTTCTAAAGTATCATATAAAACATTAAAATTAATTGGTTTTGGCAAATGAATATTCATTCCTGCATCTAATGATTTTTGTATATCTTCTTCATAAGCATTTGCAGAAAGAGCAACTATAGGTATATTTTTATCAAATCCTCTAATTTCTTTAGTTGCACTAAGTCCATCCATTACAGGCATCCTAATATCCATTAAAATTAAATCATAATTCTCTTCTTTTGCTTTGATAACTCCTTTATATCCATCGTCAACCCAAGTTACTATTACTCCTTTATTTTCAAGTAATTTAATCATTATTCTTGCATTTATTTCATTATCTTCACAAAGTAATATTTTTTTATTTGTTAAATCAACCTTCTCATTTAAAACTACATCTTCTTTAGAATATTCTAAATATTCTTTTTTAGAAATAATTTTCACAGGAAGATTAAAATAAAAAACTGTTCCCTTCCCAAGTTCACTTTCACACCAAATTTTACCGCCTATCATTTCTATTAATTTTTTTGTTATAGCAAGCCCTAAACCACTTCCTGACTCCTTATGAGAAAGTTCATTTTTCTCTTGAGCAAAGGGTTCGAATACTTTTTTCAAAAATTCTTGCGACATTCCTACGCCATTATCTATAATCTCATTATGAAAATAAGGTTCATTTTTCTCATTATACTTAAACCATTTATTCCATATAATCTTTCCGTTATCCTTTGTATATTTAATAGCATTGTTTAAAATATTTAATTCTATTTGCATAACTCTTAGTTTATCAAATTTTTGATATTTCCATACATCAGTATGTAATCTAACTTTTAAATCTATTTTTTTAGACTCTGCTTTAGGTTTTACTATATTCAAAACATTCCTTATAAATTCTTCTGCAAAAACAGGTTCTGGATTTATTTGTATTTTCCCCATTTCTATTCGCCTCATATTCAATATATCATTTAATAACCCTAAAAGATAATTGGAGCTTTCCTTTATTTGAGAAAAATATTCAATATCCCTAGCATCTCTCCCATCTCTAATTCCAAATTCTGCAAAACTTATAATAGAATTCAAAGGGGTCCTCATGTCATGACTCATTCTAGTAAAAAAATCTGACTTTAAAGTATTTGCCTTTTCTGCTATTTTTTTAGCTTCTAACAATTTTATTTTTTGATGTTTTTCTTCCCTTGTAAGTTCTGTAATATCAGAACATAAAATACAAAACTCTTTATTTTTTTCATTTAAAATGTGTATACTAATTAATTTTACTTTTTTATTTTTCAATGTATAACTTTTTTCATATATTCCAGATTCTTTAAGAATTTTATAAACTTCTTTAAAAAAATCATCTGCATCTATATAATTTATCTCTAGTTCTTTACAAAATTTAATCATATAATCTTTTAAAGAACAAATTTTCTCTTCTTGATTTGCAATAAGAAAACACTTATCTGATTTTTTATCAATATGAGCAATATAATTAAATTCATTCTTAACTATAATATTTAAAATCTCATCTTTTATAATTTTATTAGTCTTATTCTCATTTGTAATTTTTAAAAATATATCATCAGTTGTAGGATCTTTTAT
This sequence comes from Fusobacterium sp. JB019, assembly GCA_030673965.1. Classification (NCBI taxonomy): domain Bacteria; kingdom Fusobacteriati; phylum Fusobacteriota; class Fusobacteriia; order Fusobacteriales; family Fusobacteriaceae; genus Fusobacterium; species Fusobacterium sp. JB019. The sequence goes on from JAUTCN010000002.1 coordinate 500,806, forward strand.
AAAAAAAAGATTAGTTTTAGCCCAAATTTTTCCTATATAACTATTATAAGGTAAAGTAAAGGTAATATTATTTTTCCCCTCTGCAAAAAATTTAAATAAATTTTTAATACTATACTCTTCTATAAAAATATCTCTATAATTTTCATCTGATAAATTCTTTCCTATTCCTTTTAAAAAATTATCAAAAGTTTGCTCTTCTACAGATAATTTTTCAATAAGCCAGTTATAACCTACTTGAGAATGAAGAATATTTTTAGACAAATTCCAGACACAAGAAGTATAAGCACCAGGAACATAACTTTCTAGTTGATATTTTCTTTCTTTTTTTTCTAATTTTAAAGCTTCTTCAAAACGTTTCTTAACTAAAACTGTATCTGTAATATCATACATAGAGCCAATAGCTGTTTTAGGTTCTTCCTTTTCCCACTCTATAATAGTCATATTACCTTGATACCAACCATATTTACCAGTTTGAGCATTATATAAATATACTGTAGTTTTTGAAGAAATTTTTCCTTGATTTATCTCCTTAAAAAATTTCTTTATTCTTTGAATATTTTCATTTCCTTTTATAAATCCCAACTGAAAAAATCTTTCTGGAACATTTTTAACAGTTGTCTTAGTTAAATCTTTACTAAATAAATTAATATCACTATTAACAGTTTCCACTTCTTTTTCTTTTATTCTATAAACCCATGAAAAAACTCCCATTTGATTAAATAAAGTTCCGTTAATTTTAGAAACTTCTAACTTTTCCTCATCAGGTCCACAAATTCCAACAGCATATTCTCTTTGACCTAAATCATTATACACTGCTAAAAGTCTGCAACTTCTTCTTTTATATTCTTTTTCTCCGTTTAAAACTCTACTTTTCCAATTAACTTCATCTTTTTCACCATTTTTTATTTTTTCAATTACTTTTTTATAATTTTCACTATCCTCAGGATGAATAATTCTTCTAGCAAATAAACTTTCAGGATAATTATTAAACTCTTGATCTAAATAATCAAAGTCTTTTTGTGTATTTAAAAATCTAATTTTATCTTCTTTAAAATAATATATCCAATAATTCATATTAGTATGTTTTAAAGCTATTTCAGTATTTTTTTCTATAAATTTTTTATCAAATATAGCTTTCTTCCTAGAAGTTATATCTAAAATAAAAGATGATAATATTTTTCCATTGTCATCTTTTTCTAAAACTGTTCCAATTTCCGAAACATATATATACGTTTGATCTGCTCGTTTCATTCTAAATTCTGAACTAAAGGTCTTTTTCGTTTCTAATTGTTTTTTTAAAGAAAGTTTATAATTTTCTAAGTCTTCAGGATGAATTAAATTTGCACATTTACTATTTATATCTCTTTTAAACTCTTCTTCATTTTCATATCCTAAATATTTCAGTAACTTTTTATTTATAAAATAAAAAGTATAATCTTCATCCAAATAGGCTCCTATAACTCCCCCCTGAATAATTTCATTAAATATACTTTCTGTATTAATCAATAATTTTTCTCTATCCTTAGTATAATTATTAATATTTATAGAAATAATTTTAAAATTTCCATTATCATCAGCTTTTAACATAGCAGATAAAGAAGCTTTATTTCTAATAAATAAGCTATAATTAACTAAATCTTTAGAAAAATTAGTTTGTACAAAATTTTCTAAAGAATAATTAAAGCTTTCTCTTTTAAGCATATTTTCTTCTATTATCTTCCTTACACTCTTAACTCCTATAGCTACTTCATTAATATACACACCATTCCAATTGATTTTATCATGTAAAGTTTCTAAAACCTTAGATATATCCTTTTCATAAAAATAAGCAGTTATAAATTCCCCAAATGTTTTCTTAGCATTATAGTTAATCGTGTGATTCATAATCTTCCTCCACTGTAATTAATAACATGATGTTTAGTAGATTATAACACACTCCTAAATTACCTACAAGAAGTACTAAACTTTAAATAATATAAATTTTTAATTCTTTAAAAATAACAAATAAAAAAAAGAGGATTACTCCTCTTTTCTTATTTATATTTGTTATCTGATTCCATATATTTATCCATATGTGGAGAAGCTACTTTAGGTTTCAAATCTTTTATAAAGGTCCCCATTTCATCTGCACTCCCTACTATCCTATTAAAAATACTTAAATAGTCATTTAAAACTGGATTGTCTATGTCATAAGGATATCTTATAATATGATCTATCTCACTCCAAGCCTCTTCAAAAACTGTTCTTACTTGAACTTCTATAAAAGCATTTATATTTAATTCTCCCATATCTGCTTCTATTAAATAATGAACTGAACGATAACCATGTGGTCTTATTATAATTTCACAATGAAGATCTGCCATATCTTTTCTAAGCACATCCATATCATAATCCCCTGGTCTTACATTTATTTGTGGAGTTTCTGCAAGTTTCCAAGTATTTATAATTTCATTATGAATAAAAATCCAATCATTTTTAAACAAATGTAATATTCTAATTCCAATAAGATCTGTTATTATATCTCTATAATTATTAACATCTATTCCTTGAGCAACATACTTTTTCCCTTTTCTTATAATCTTTTCTATAAGATGGGTAGGCTTTTTAACTCTACGTCTAACAGAATGGACACTTTCTTTATCAATTAATTTAAAAGTGAAATCATCTGCTTTTTTTTCTAAATGAGGAATAATTTTTACATAATCATCATAAATTTCTTCCAATGTTTCCCATTTTAATCCTGTTGAGTTAAAATAATTTTCAGTAATTGAAAAGTTTTCAAAAAACTCATCTCTATCTAGCATGATCCACCTCTTAACTTTCTTAAAGCTATTACACATTTTTTCTTTCTACTAACAACTTTATTATCTCTAAGTTCCCAAGAACCTATTGGTTCTAAAATCTCAATTGTTTCTTCTATACTAAATTTATTGTTAAAAGGAAGAATTCTTTTAATTTTTAAAGAATCCGAAACATTTAAGTTTTTATCTTTAGATAATTTATCATTATCTATTTTAAAATTACACCATGTATTAAATTTTGAAGTTTTATTTAATAAAGCTATTAAATTCACCTTATAAAATACATTGTCTACATCTAATAATTTATTCATTTGTATTTTGAATTGATTCTCTCTAGCTAAAGTAAAAATTTCAAGAGCTGTTTTTATCTTAACTAACTCCACCCAATTTTCAATTTCTAATTTTCCAAAAAGTAATTTAACATTAAATATTAAAGGAACTCCTGAGAAAATTTTATCTAGAATTTTTAAAACTTCTATTCCACGAACATGATTCAACCCTTTGCTCATTTCATAAAAGAAATACTCATTGGTAGCTTCTATAGTGTCATCTTTTAAAATTACACTAAACCCTAATTTAAATTCTCTATTTTTTATCTCAAGATATGTCAACTTACTATTAGAAAAAGAATGCAAATAACAAGGAATTGATAATTCTCCAATTTCTACATTTGTATGTCCTATCACAACAGAATTATCAAATTTAATGTTCTCTGGTAAATTTCCAGATTTTAAAGGAAATTTAAATAACTTAGATGAAGAACATCTAATCTCCGGAGCAGTTTCTAAAAACACTCCTTCATTTTCACTATTAAGTTCTACCATTTTAGCTTCTAAAACATCTTCCTTCTTTTCTTCTATTACTTTTTCTTGCTCAGTTGCTTCTTCTTCATTTGACTCTTCTTCTTGTCCTATTAAATTTTCTTCAATTGATTCTTCTTTAATTGATTCTTCAATAGGTTCTTCTATTTCTTTTTTTAAAATTTCTTCTTTAATTGTATTGGAAGAAGATAAAAGAGAAAATTGTTCTTCTTTAGTGCCATTATTCGTAGTCTCCACGGTGCATTCTTTTTCACTGGCTTCAGAAATCACCGCTTCTGCATCAGAAACTACGATAGGGATTTTTTTTCTAACATCACAGTTTGATTTTCCACTGGAAATAGTTTTTCTAATTCTATCTTACTATCCCCTTCTAGAAAAGAATGTAAACCTTTAAAAAATTCATATTCATTCGAAACAAGTAATTTTATCTTGTATTTATTAAAAAACTCTATAATTTTTGGATCTAATATAGATTTAGAAGTAACAAAATACATTGGTTTAATTTCTTCTGAGTATCCTTCTAATAAAAATTCTATAAATTCAAAAAAATCTGAATCTTCTAAATCAATTCCTAAAAAAATAGAATTTCTAACTTTTAGTTCACATCTAATGCTATCCCAAAATAATTTGTAAAATGGTAATAATTTTAACTTTCTAAAATCTTGTTTTGTTATAACACAAGATTCTAAATCAGATAAATCACCAAAAACTTTGTACAATCTAATCCTTCCATTTGGAGAATCTAAGTTACTAAAAGGTGTTGCTTTAAATACATTTACATTTTCTTCAAAAGAAGAATCATAATTAGTATTTATTATGGAAGCAACAACATTAGAATTAACTAAGGATTCTAAAAATGTTTGATTTCCTTTTTTATATTCGTATATTCCCTGTAATTTTTTTAGCAGACCATCTCGAGTACTAATTACATCGTCAACAAAACATTGACTGACCTCAAACAAAGAACAACTATCATGAATCTCACCTAAATTTTTAAATTTAAATTGATTGGTAAGAATAGTTGAAATATTTGCTCTACTGGGCAAGTCACTAGATTGTTGAAAAAAATTTCCAGTAAATATATTAAGTTTTTTTTCTAAATCAAGTTTTTCAAAAAAGCTCATATAATACCTCACTTATAAATTTATTTCCTCAATATAAGTATATACTAAAAATGAAAAATTCTCAATTAAAAATTGAAAAAATAAGGTATAATATGTATATAATGAAATATTTATTTTTTTATAAAATGAAAAATATATTGGAGGGATAAAATGTTTGTAGAAATAGGAAGTTATATTTACATTATAAATATAATATTTGCAGCAATTGTATTATTTTTTGAAAGAAAACGTCCTGTTTACACCTTACTTTGGATAGTTATTTTACTCCTAACCTCCTATGTAGGATTTATTGCATATTTATTCTTTGGATTAAAGTTTTATAAAAAAAGAAAAGTTCAGAAATTCTACAAAAGAACTTTTTTAAAGGAAATATACAGCCACAGTAATTATAAAATTAGACTAGTTGAAAAAAGAAAAGAACTTGTTAACTACATAATTAAAACTGTTGGGAATAAAGTTACTTATTGTAACACAGTTCTATTCTATAAAGATGGTGACAAATTCTTTAAAAACCTAATGTCTGATATTAAAAATGCCAAAGAAACAATAAATTTAGAATTTTATATATTTAATGATGATACATTTGGAAAAACAGTCTACGATGAACTAGAAAAAAAATCAAAAGAAGGAATAAAGGTTAAAATAATAATTGATGGAGTTGGAACTAAAAGATTAAAAAGATCTAGACGAAAATCTTTAGCTGAAAGTGGAGTAGATTTACAAATATTTTTTCCATCTCATTTTCCAATACTTAAAATTGGAACTTTAAGAGCAAATTATCGTAATCATAGAAAATTATGTATTATTGATAGTTTAATTTTATATACTGGTGGTTTCAACATAGGAAGTGAATATATTGGTGATAGTAAATTTGGATATTGGAGAGATACTGGGTGTAGAATAGAAGGAGAAACTTCAATTGATGCTGATAGGGAATTTTATATTTCTTGGAATTTTTTACATAAAGAACCCCTAGACTTTAAAGAAATTGATAGACATTTAAGACAAAAGGCTGATGAAATGAGTTCTAATATTAAAAAATATGATATTAATGCTCTTCAAATAATAAGTAGTGGTCCTAATTATCAAACTAGAACAATAAGAGATTCTTTTATTTCTATGATAACAAATGCTAAAAGAAGCATCTATATTGAAACTCCTTATTTTGTTCCTGATGATTTAATTCTAGATTGTTTAAAAATAGCGATTTCTTCAGGTATTGAAGTTAAAATTATTATTCCTTCTTTTGGGGATCATTTGTTTGTTTACTGGGCTAATCAGGCATCTGTAATTGAACTTATTGAGCTTGGAGCTGAAGTTTATAAATACCAAAAAGGTTTTTTTCACAGTAAGATTATTATTATAGATAATGAAGTAGCTGCCATGGGTAGCGCTAATTTTGACTATAGAAGTTTCTATCAAAATTTTGAAATAAATTTTAATGTTTATGATGTTGAACTTATAGGATATTTAAGACAATTATTTTATGAAGATATCCATGAATCTGTTATTCTGGATAAAAAGGATATCTCTAATAGAAAAACTTCTGAAAAATTTAAGGAAGCTATTATAAAATTAATATCTCCCATAATATAAAGGGTGTGATTTTATGAAATTAAAAAATTTAAATAATTTCTTTACGGAGTTTTACAAAGAAAAAGGAAGAGAAATTACCTTAATAGATTTACATATGCATACAACCTATTCTGATGGATTCATAACAGGAAGAATGCTTGCTAATTTTCTTAGAGATAAAAACTATCTAATCTCTGTAACAGACCATAATGCCATTGGTGGAAATATAATACTTAGAAAATTAGGAATCGATGTAGTCCCTGGAATTGAACTTGGATGTAATGATGGTTTTGAACTATTAGTTTATTTTAAAAGTGAAGATGATCTTATCTACTTTTATACTTCCTATGTAAGACCAAATCGAAATAAATATAGAATGTCAAAAACTACAAAGGATGTTTTTCATTATTTAAAAGCTTTGGAAAATTTTGAATGCTATATATCTATACCTCATATAGCAGGAGTTGCTCAAAAAAACTTTATTAAAAATAAAAAATATATTTACGAAGTTATTAAAAAAGTTAATGCTATAGAAATCCATAATGATGCTCTTCCTAACTCTAGAAATAAAATTGCAAAAAATTTACAAAAGAAATATAAAAAAGATTTAACCTTTGGAAGTGACGCTCATTTTTTAACTGAAGTTGAAAAATTTTGTAATTTAATTAATCAAATCAAGTATAAATTCGATCTCCTAGAATCCCTTGGCAAAGTTAAACTTTTAGCAGGTTTAGGAAAAAAACATTTGTTTTATATGATCCACAGAGCAATAGATAAATAAAACCTCTTTTCAAAAAGCAAAAAATGGTGTATAATATCTCTTGTCATGATTCTGTAGCTCAGTTGGATAGAGCGACGCCCTCCTAAGGCGTAGGTCATGCGTTCAATTCGCATCAGAATCGCCATTCATTAAATATATTACTGCTGATATTTTTATGCCAGCAGTTTTTTTATTGTGTTAAAAAAAATGGAGTTTAACCAAAAAAAGTACCAAAAAAATCACCGTTCAACTTTACAAATCTCTCTAAATATATTATAATTTAAGGTAGATTAATGTAAATTGGAGCTGGATGTATGAAAATAAGAAGAAAAAAGAAAACCATTATGGGATGGATATATTCCTTTATTGTATTTGTACTTGTTATTTTTTTTCTGAGAGGTATTGTACTTTTTAGTTTAAAAAAAATAAATATGATTTTATTACCTGTTCAAAGTAAAATTTATACAACTAGCGTTGGAGTAAGAGAAACATTTGAAATAATAACTCATTATAAGGAAATATTTAAAGAAAATATTGAGTTAAAAAAGAAATTATCTCTAGTTGAATATCAAGATGAACTTTTAAAAAATGTTACAGAAGAAAACAAAAGATTAAGAAAACTTTTAAAAATAAAAGAAGAAACTCAATATAAAACTCTTGTAGCTAAGATTAGTTTTCAAAACATACAAGAACTTTATACTAGTTTTTCTATAAAAATTGGAGAAGAAGACGGCGTTAAAATTAATATGCCTGTATTAGTTGATAAAACTCTTATTGGTAAAGTAGTTGAAACTTCATCTCATTATTCTAAAGTAAGAATGATTACAGCTAACAACTCCTATGTAAGCTGTTTAGCAGAAAATAATATCCTAGGAGTTCTTAGTGGTAATACAGGAGAAGATTTATATTTTAAACCTACCTCAACTTTAGAATCTGACTTAAAAATTGGAGAAGAAATTTATACTTCTGGAATAAGTGATGTCTATCCTAAAGGACTTTATGTAGGAAAAATTAAAAAAATTATTTCAGAAAATAATGGTCTTGAAAAAATTTATGAAATTGAAAATAACTTAAATATATATAATTTAAATGAAGTTATTGTTATTACAGGAGAATAGATTATATGATAAAAAAAATTATGTTTTTATTTTTCACAATATTCAGTTTTAGTTTTTCTAAATATAATGATATAAATAATATTAAAGATTTAACTATAACTGTTCATGAAGCTACTATGCAGGGAAGAAAAAAAACAAATAAAACTTACTTAATAAAATATTCACTCCCTGATAAACTTAGGAAAGAAATGTTAGAGCCTAAGTCTCACAAGGGAGAAATCTTTATATATAAAAATAATAAAAAAATAACTTATTTACCTATTTTTGATGAAAAAATCATTGATGATGCTAGTGTTGATGAAAATATGATTAGTGAATTTATCACATTATTTCAAAAAACATATAAGAAAAATGATTCATTCAAAGAAAAATATAACAATTCTAAAAATTTACTAGTTAAAAAAGATAATTTAAATATAAAAATTCTTAAATTTAAAGTCTTTTCAAATTATAGAATGCCTGTTGAAATGGAAATATATGATAATGATATTTTCATAGGAGAACTAAAGTTTTCTAATGTTAAAATAAATTCTGGAATAAACAAAAGCGAGTTTGATATCTAATGACAGAATTAATAAAGTTAGAAGGAATAGTTATAAATAAAAATGACCTTAATGACTCTGATAGATTTCTTAAAATATTTACTCCTAGCTTTGGAAAAGTAGATGTTTTAATCAAAGGAATTAAAAAGAGTAAAAAAAGAGATAAAATAGCTGCAGATGTCCTCTCCTATTGTAAAGTAGTCGGCTATAAAAAAGGACAAAACTTCATTGGAAGTTCCATTGAATTAATAAGTAGTTATGAGTTTATTAGAAAGGATATAGATAAAGTAGGAACTGCACTCTATATGTTTTCAATATTAAATAATATATTAAATGATTCTCAGCAAAACAACGATTTATTTCAATTAGTTTGTAAAAGTTTAAAATATATAAATGAAGAAAAAGAAAAATATAAATATATAACTTTGCTTCTATTTTTTATGAATAAAGTTATTACCTTAGAAGGAGTTTCTTATATTTTTCAAGATGGAAAATATTTTTCAATTAAAGAATCTTATATTGGAAAACACCAGTATGTAGATAGCCTTTTGTTGTCAGATGAAGAATATAAGGTTATATCTGCAATAAAAAACCATAAAATAAGAGAGTTATTGAAAAATACTATTAGTATCAAAAGTTTATTCAATATTTTAAAAGTTTATGAAAAATATTTAAATTATCATTTAGAAATAAATTTAAATGTAAAAAATTATATTTTGGAGGAAATAGCATGGTAGATATAGTTAAAATAACTGACTATATGTCAGAAGATTTAATAAAACTTGATTTAGAAAGCAAAACAAAGGAAAATGTTTTAAATGAGTTGTCAGAATTGATGATTAAATCTTCAAATATAAAAGATAAAAACATTATAAAAAAAGCTTTAACAGAAAGAGAAGAACTAGGTAGTACTGGAATAGGAAAAGGTATCGCTATTCCTCATGCTAAAACAAGTGGCGCTTCTAAATTAACTGTAGCTTTTGGATTAAGTAAACATAAAATAGATTTCGACTCTATGGATGGAGAAGGAGTTAATATCTTTTTCGTATTTGCTTCCCCAATCGAAGATAGTAAAATTTATTTAAAAGTTTTAGCGAGAATTTCTAGATTAATAAGAAGTGAATCTTTCAGAAATAAATTAGCAAACTGTAAAGATTCTGCTTCTGTTATTAAATATATAGAAGAAGAAGAATGTATATAAATTGTTTTAGGAGGTAGACTATGAGATGCCCTTTTTGTAATAGTGAAAACACAAAGGTAATTGATAGTAGAGATTTTATAAACGGAAACTCAATCAAAAGAAGAAGAGAGTGTCTTAGCTGCAAAAAGAGATTCACAACTTATGAGAAAGTTGAAGAAAGAGATATCTATGTAATCAAAAGAGATAAAAGTAGAGAAAAATTTAATAAAAATAAACTAATTAGAGGTCTTTCTATTGCTACTATTAAAAGAAATATTAGTCAGGAAGAAATTGAAGAATTTGTTATAGATATTGAAAGATCTTTGCAAAATTCTTTAACTAGTGAAATCAGCACCAAAAAATTAGGAGATATTGTTATGTCCAAATTAAAAGATGTTGATGAAGTTGCCTATGTTAGGTTTGCCTCTGTTTATAAAGATTTTGATGATATTAAATCATTCATTAAAATTGTTGAAGAAATTAAAAAAAATAAATAATTAATAAAGTTTTGAAAGGAAAATATATGAAAATTTTATTTATGGGAACTCCTGATTTTGCTGTTCCTTGTTTAGATATATTAAATAAAGAACACGAAATAATCGGAGTTTATACTAAGGTTGACAAAATAAATCATAGGGGAAGAAAGATTGAATATCTTCCTGTAAAAAAATATGCTTTAGAAAATGATTTGAAAATTTTCCAACCTAATAAATTAAAAGATCCTGAAGTTATTGAAGAAATTCGTAATATGAATCCTGATTTAATAGCTGTAGTTGCTTATGGAAAAATAATTCCAAAGGAAATAATTGATATTCCTAAATATGGAATTATCAATGTCCATTCATCTTTACTACCAAGATTTAGAGGAGCTGCTCCTATAAATGCTGCTATTATGGCAGGAGATAAAAATACTGGAGTTACAGTTATGTATATTGCTGAAGGTCTTGATACAGGGGATATCATTCTTGCTAAAGAAACTCCTATTTACGAAGAAGATAATTTTGAGTCTCTTCACGATAGACTTAAAGAATTAGGAGCTGAAGCTATAAGTGAAGCTGTTAATTTAATGGAAAAAGGAGAAAATGATAGAATCATTCAAGATGATAGCAAAGCTACATTTGTAAAGCCTTTTAAAAAAGAAGATTTAATTGTTAACTGGAATCAAAGCGAAGAAGAAATATATAATTTTGTAAGAGGAATAAGTCCTATTCCTTGTAGTTTTTCTATGTTAAATGATAAAGTTTTAAAGATATATGAAGTTAAAAAAAATGGGCAAGTATACGATAATGGAGCTATTGGAGAAGTAGTTGGAAAAGTAAAAGGAAAAGGTCCTGTTGTTAAAACTAAAGATGGATCTGTTATTATAACTTCGGCTAAGCCTCAAAGTAAGAAGAGACTTTCTGGAGCAGATTTGTTAAATGGTAATTTTATAAAAATCGGTGAAATATTAAAAGGAGTTGAACAGTAATTGACTATACTAGATGGAAAAAAGTTTTCAAATGATATTTTAGAAGAATTAAAAGAAAAAGTTGCTAAGCATAAAGAAGAAGAAAATAAAGTCCCTGGACTAGCTGTTATAATTGTTGGAGAAAATCCAGCTTCTCAAATATATGTTAGATCAAAAGTTAGAGCTTGTGAAAAAGTTGGAATCAAAAGTGAAAAAATAACTTTTTCAGCAGATATTACTGAAAAAGAATTACTTGATAAAATAGAAGAATTAAATAATGATCCTTCTATGAATGGAATCTTAGTGCAGTTGCCTTTACCAAAACATATGGATGAAAAGAAAGTTTGTGATGCTATTGCTACTGAAAAAGATGTTGATGGATTTAAACCTGAAAGTTTAGGTAAATTATTAATTGGAGAAGAAGACGGATATATTCCATGTACTCCTCAAGGAATAATGTATTTACTTGATCAAACAAATGTTGATCTATACGGAAAAACAGCTGTTGTCATTGGAAGAAGTAATATAGTTGGAAAGCCTGTTGCAGGTTTACTTATAAATAGAGGAGCTACTACTACAGTATGTAATAGTAGAACTAAAAATCTTGATGAAAAATTAAGAGATGCTGATATAATTGTTGCTGCTTTAGGTTCTGCCAACTTTGTAAAAGGTAACATGGTTAAAGAAGGAGCTATTATAATTGACGTTGGAATAAATAGAGTAGATAAAAAATTATATGGAGATGTAGATTTTGAAGAAGTATCTAAAAAAGCATCTTATATAACTCCTGTTCCTGGTGGAGTAGGTCCTATGACAATTGCAATGTTATTAAAAAATACTTTAAAATCATTTGAAAAGGAGGGAAATAAATAATGGGTAGAAAAAAGAAAGGTGAAATAAAAGATGAAGGAAAAAAGGAATATTATATAGTTGACAAAAGAATATTACCTACTTCAATTCAAAATGTTATTAAAGTAAATGATTTAATACAAGAAACAAAAATATCAAAATATGAAGCCATTAAAAAAGTTGGACTAAGTAGAAGTACTTATTATAAATATAAAGATTATATTAAACCATTTTTTGAAAGTGGGCAAGAAAAAGTATTTAGTATCCATTTAGCTTTGATTGATGAACCTGGAATCTTAGCAAGAATTTTAGATGTAATTGCAAATCATAATATGAATGTTTTAACAATTATGCAAAACATAGCTATTGACGGAGTTGGCAGAGCAACTATAACTGTTCAAACCACTGAAAATGTTTTAAGACAAATTGAAGGTATGCTTGAAATAATCAGCGAAGTTGATGGAGTCAAAGAACTTAGAATCATAGGTAGTAATTAATTAAAAAATAAAGAATCAGAAAGGAAACAAAAATAATGAAAAATATAGACTTAAAATTAGTAGAAAAGTTAGCTGATAAAATGAATGAAAATTCTTTAAATGAAATTTCTATTGAAAAGGGAGACGAAAAAATAACTTTAAAAAGAGAAATTAAAGGTCAGCCTGTAGCTCAAGTACAAAATACTGTTGTTAAAAAATCTGCACCAGTAGCTAAAGTTGCGCATACTAATAAAGAAAAAGAAATAATTAAAGGAAATATCATTGTAGCTCCAACTGTTGGGACATTCTATAGTTCCCCAGCTCCAGGAGAAGCTCCATTTGTTATGATGGGAGATAAAGTTGAACCTGGAAAAACTGTATGTATTATAGAAGCTATGAAAATGATGAACGAAGTAACTTCTAATTTTAACGGTAAAATAGTTAAAATTTTTGTAGAAGATGGCACAGTAGTACAAAAAGGAGATCAACTTTTTGTTGTTGAATAATTAAGGAAGGTGTATTTGTCAATTGGAGACATTTCATGATTTGATTTTACTTATAATATTAATAATTCTTTCTGGAGTATTTTCTGCTTCAGAAACTGCATTAACGGCGTTTAAAAGTATAGCTTTAGAAGAAATAAATGATAAAAATCCTAAAAAAGGAAAAATGTTAAAAGAGTGGCTTAAAAAACCAAATGATATGTTAACTGCTCTTCTTTTAGGAAATAATATTGTTAATATTTTAGCAACATCCCTTGCAACTGCTTTTATTACTCAGATTCTTGCTGAAAAAGGCATGACTCATTCTAAGGGAGTATCAGTTTTCATTTCTACAGCTGTTATGACTACTATAATATTAATATTTGGAGAAATTACTCCTAAGATTATTGCTAAAAATAATTCATCACAAATATCTAGCAAAGTAATCAAACCAATATATATACTATCCAAAATCACTAAACCTCTAATTATTATTCTTACTGGAATATCTAAATTAATAAGTAGAATTCTTGGTATTGAAATAAATGATGAGATGATAATGATAACAGAAGAAGATATAATATCATATATTAATGTTGGGGAAGCAGAAGGTGTAATTGAAGAAGAAGAAAAAGATATGATTGAATCTATGGTTACTTTTGGAGAAACTTCCGCAAAAGAAGTTATGACTCCTAGAACTTCTGTATATGCCATTGAAGGAAATAAAACTATCAATGAAATTTGGGACGATATTACTCAACTAGGTTATTCTAGAATTCCTGTCTATAATGATGTCCTTGAAGATATCACAGGATTATTATATGTGAAGGATTTATTAAATGCTGTTAAAGAGGGTAAAATAGATCATCCTGTTAAAGAATTTGTAAGAAAAGCATTTTTTGTTCCAGAAACAAAACCAATTTTAAAAATACTGGCAGATTTTAAAGATAGTAAAGTTCATATGGCTATTGTGGTAGATGAATACGGTGGAGTAGTTGGTGTTGTAACTATAGAAGATGTTGTAGAAGAAATCTTTGGAGAAATCAGAGATGAATATGACAAAGAAGAAGATTCTATAAAAGATTTAGGAAATAATGAATATGAAATAGACGCTAAATTAGATATTGAAACAATTAACAAAGAATTAGATATTGAACTTCCTATATCAGAAGATTATGAAAGTTTAGGAGGTTTGATTTTAAACGAATTAGATGAAATGGCTAAAGTAGGAGACCTTGTAACTTTAGAAAATATTAAATTACAAGTTAAAGAAATTAAAAAAACTAGAATATCAAAAATTATCTTAAAAAAAGAAGGAGATAAGGGGCAATGTCTAGAAAATTAAAAAGTTATTTTTACGCTGGTTCAATAGTAATCTTACCTATATTTTTAACCGTATTTATAATAAACTGGATGGTAAATTTTGTTGTTATGCTTTCTAGTAAGTCTTTTACTGTGAAGTTAATATCTGAATTTATTAATAAATTTGGTTATTCTGAGATTAGGGAGTTAAAATATATAATATATTTTTTCTATGTTCTAGGTATTATCTTATTTATAATTTTTGTAGGGTATATCACTAGAAATATTTTAGGAAGAAAAATAACTTCTGCTATCAATAAAATAATGTATAGATTACCAATTATCAAACATATATATTCAACAATTAATCAAATTGTTAATCTAATATCTTCAAATAAAAATACAAGCTATAAAAAAGCTGTATTAATTGAATATCCTAAAAAAGGAATATACAGCATTGGATTTTTAACATCAGAAACTAATCCTTTAATAGAAAACATAGTAGGAGATAAAGTTTACAATATTTTTGTCCCAACTTCTCCTAACCCAACATCTGGGATGTTCATCGCTATGAAACAAAAAGATGTTAAAGTTTTGGATATTAAAATAGAAGATGCTATTAAATTAGTTATTTCGGGAGGAGTTTTAATTCCGGGAATGGAGAATAAGCATGGAACTAAAAAATAAAATTACACTTTTAATAGTTTCAACTTTAATTATAGGATGCTCTTCTGTAGATTCTAAAGAATTAAGACAAGCTGAGCATTCTCTTTTAAAAGGAATGAACTATTCAAGAGAACAAAAATATACTCAAGCTTTAAAAGAATATGATAAAGTCCTTGATATAGAATCTGATAATATTTATGCTCTTAAAGAAACAGCTAGAACTTATACTATTCTAGAAAATTATAAAGAGGCTCTTTCTTTTTATAAAAAAGCTTTAAAAGTTGATAATAAAGATACTCAATCACTAAAAGGAATTTCTTTTATTTATTATTTTAATGATAACCCTTCAAAGGCTTTAAAATATATAAATAAATTACCTTTAAATAAATTAGATACTGATTCTAAATTTTTCAAAGGATTCCTATTATTCCAAGATGGGGACGAACAAGAAGGAATTTTTGAAATTGAAGAAGCTTTTGATAAAATGAATAGCTTCAATAAAGAATATGCAGAAATTTATATGACTTTATTAAACAAAGAAAAAAAGATTGAAAAAATGAGAATATTTTTAGATGAAAACAAAGAAAAATATTTTGATAATGAAGCTTTCATAATTTTTTATACTGAAAGTATAGAAGAATATTTTTATGAATTTGATTTAGCAGAAGAAATCTTAAAAAGATATATTGCTACCCATAATGGAAGTAATGAACTTTTTATTAAATTAGCTAAAACAATTTATAATGGGCAGGAAAGAAAAAATTTAAAACAGAAAAAAAGAAAAAGTTATAAAAATATAAAAAAAGAAAACAATACTAAAATAAAGGGAAGGTTGAAAAAAATATTATGAATTACAAAGATTATATAGCATCAATAGTGGATTATCCTAAAAAAGGAATTATCTTTAGAGATATCACTACATTTATTTCTAACGGAGAAGTTTTCAAAGCTTCTATAAAAGATTTCTCAAACTACGCTAAAGAAAAGGGTGCTGATGTAATCGTAGGACCTGAATCAAGAGGATTCATTTTTGGATGTCCTGTTGCGTCTGAATTAGGATTAGGTTTTGTTCCTGTTAGAAAGCCAGGAAAATTACCAAGAGAAGTAGTAACTCGTAGTTATGAATTAGAATATGGAGAAAATGTTTTACAAATGCATAAAGATGCTATAAAAAAAGGACAAAAAGTTGTTATAATTGATGATTTATTAGCAACTGGTGGAACTACTGAAGCTGTTATTAAACTAATTGAAGAATTAGGAGGAGAAGTAGTTGGAATGGGATTTTTAATAGAATTAGAAGAAGAATGTAATGGAAGAGACAAACTCCAAGGATATGATGTTATGTCTCTTATAAAATATTAAATTTTTCTTTGGGGAAAGGAAAGCTTATGGAGTGTTGGCGTGAATTAGAAGAACGAATAAAAAAGAATAATTTAGATGTAGATTTAGATAGAATAAAAGAAGCTTATTATTTTGCTGAAGAATCTCATCTAGGACAATATAGACAATCTGGTGATAATTATATTCTTCATCCTACTGAAGTTTCTCAGATATTAATTGATATGAAAATGGATACTGAATCTATTGTAGCTGGAATTTTACATGATATAGTTGAAGATACATACATTACCCTTGCAGATATTGAATATAATTTTGGAAGTGAAGTTGCTCATTTAGTTGATGGAGTTACTAAATTAAAAAAATTACCTAATGGTACTAAACAGCAAGGAGAAAGCATTAGAAAAATGATGCTTGCTATGTCCAAAGACTTAAGGGTTATAATTATTAAATTAGCAGATAGATTACATAATATGAGGACTTTAAAATTTGTCCCAAATGAAAAACAAGTAAGAGTCTCAAAAGAGACTCTATCTATCTATGCTCCCCTAGCTCATAGACTAGGTATGGCTAAAATTAAATCTGAATTAGAAGATATTGCTTTTTATTATATTTATCCTGATATTTATCATGAAATTAAAGCTTTAGTTGATGCTAAAAAAGGTGAAAGAGAAGTATATATTCAATCTGTTGTAGCTACAATAAAAGATTTAATTGAAAAAAATAACTTAAAAGCAAGTATTAAAGGAAGATTTAAACATTTTTATAGTATCTATAAAAAACTATATGAAAAACATAAGGATTTTGATGATATCTATGATTTAATGGGAATTAGAATAATAGTTGATAATGTTGCCCAATGTTATCACGTCTTAGGAATAATTCATGAGCATTTTAACCCTGTACCAGGAAGAATTAAAGACTATATTGCAGTACCTAAATCAAATAATTATCAATCAATACACACTACAATTGTAGGTCCTAAAGGAAAATTTGTAGAAATACAAATAAGAACTGATGAAATGGATAAAATAGCTGAAGAAGGAGTTGCTGCTCACTGGAGTTATAAGGAAAAAATAACACCTAATAAAAAAGATAAAGTTTATTCTTGGCTTAGAGATATTGTAGAAGTTAATAAAGAAGCTGATAATGCTGATGAATTCGTTTCTACTGTAACTGGGGATATAATGGAAGATACTATTTATGTCTTCTCTCCAAAAGGAGATATTACAGAACTAAAAAAGGGTTCTACTCCAATTGATTTTGCCTTTGCAATACATACACAGGTTGGATGTAAATGTATTGGAGCTAAAGTAAATGGTGAAATTGTACCTCTTGATTATAAACTTAAAAGTGGTGACAGAGTAAATATTATAACTTCTAAAAGTGCTAAGGGACCTGGAAATGACTGGTTAGATATAGTGGTTACACATAGTGCTAAAAGTAAAATAAAGAAATGGCTAAAAGATAAAAAATGGGAAGAAAATATTAGACTAGGTAAGGATGCTATAGAAAAAGAACTTTCTAAGCTTCCTATACCTTTAACTTTAAAAGATTTAGAAGATAACTCTATTATACAAAAACATATTGAAAAGCATAATATTCCATCATATGATGATTTTTATTTTGTCCTAGGAGAAACTAGAAGTAAGGTTGACGTGGTTATTGATAAATTAAGAAATTATCAAGAAACTGAAAGATTAAAAAATAATCCAAATATACCTATATTTCAACCTACTAAAAAATCGCATAAAAAAAATGATTATGGAATAATAGTCGATGGTGTTGACAACACTTTAGTAAGATTTGCTAAATGTTGCACTCCTCTACCTGGAGATGAAATAGGAGGATATATTACAAAACTTACTGGAATTGCTATTCATAGAAGAGATTGTAAAAATTTCCAAAATATGATTCAACATGATCCTGATAGAGAAATTATTGTCCAGTGGGATGAAGATGTAATTAGTAAAAAAATAAATAAATATCAGTTTAAATTTTCTGTTATTGGAGAAGAGAATAAAGGATTAGTAATGGAAATTATTAATTTAATTGCTAATCACAAAATAACTCTAACTGATATTAATTCTAAGTCTCTTAGAAAAAATGGACGAAATTATATTAAAATTAAAGTAGCTATTGAAATAGCTCAGAAAAAAGATTATAAACTTTTAATTGACAATATAAAGAAAATTAAAGATGTTATAACTATAGAAAGATAGGAGAATCAATGCAAAAATTACCTGTAACATATGAATTATTAAAGAAAAATGGAAATGCTAGAGCTGGAATTATTACAACTCCTCATGGAAAAGTAGAAACTCCAGTATTTATGCCTGTTGGTACTCAAGGAACTGTAAAGGGTATGACTAAGGAAGAATTAATTGAACTTGGTTCTGAAATAATCCTAGGAAACACTTATCATTTACATTTAAGACCTACAGACGAAGTTGTTGCTAAATTTGGTGGACTACATAAGTTCAGTGCTTGGGAAAAACCAATTCTTACTGACAGTGGAGGTTTTCAAGTATTTAGTTTAGGAACTATTAGAAAAATAAAAGAAGAAGGTGTTGAGTTTGCCTCTCATCTAGATGGATCTAAAAGATTTATTTCTCCTGAAAAATCTATTGAAATTCAAAATAACTTAGGTTCTGACATAGTTATGTTATTTGATGAATGTCCTCCTGGGCAATCTTCAAGAGAATATTTAATTCCATCTATAGAAAGAACTACTAGATGGGCAAAAAGATGTGTGACTTATCATAAAAGACCTACTGAACAAGGTTTATTTGCAATTGTTCAAGGTGGAATTTATGAAGATTTAAGAGATAAATCATATAATGAATTAAAAGATATGGATGAATTTTTCTCAGGATACGCTATTGGAGGACTTGCTGTTGGAGAAAAAAAAGATGATATGTACAGAATTTTAAAACATATTACTCCTAAGTTACCTGAAAATAAACCTAGATATTTAATGGGTGTTGGAGAACCTTTAGATATGCTTGAAGCTGTGGAACATGGAGTAGATATGATGGATTGTGTTCAACCTACAAGAATTGGTAGACATGGAACTGTATTTACAAAGTATGGTAGACTTGTTATTAAAAATGCTTCTTATGCAGAAGATGACAGACCTTTAGATGAAGGATGTAATTGTTATGTATGTAGAAACTATAAAAGAGGTTATATTAGACATTTATTAAAAGCTGGAGAAATTTTAGGTCAAAGATTAACAACTTATCATAATCTTTATTTCTTAGTAAATCTAATGAAAAATGCTAGAAAAGCTATTTTAGAAGATAGATTTATTGAATTTAAAGAAGAATTTATTAAAAATTACTCTTTAAGAAAAGATTCTGAATGGATTAAACCTAAAAAAGTAGGAGAAGAAAAATAAAACAATTAAAAAAATCCCTTTAAATATAGAAAATAGGGATTTTTTTTTATGTGTGTACATTCTTTTAAAAAGTTCCATATTAGAATCCTTTATAAATAAAGGTTCTTTTTACGAAACACTCATATATATGTTACTCTATTTCATATAAAAATGCAAGGAATTTTTATCATTTTTTGATAAAAATTCAATTAATACTTAACTTTAAGCAAAAAAATACAACTACTTCAAGTAGTTGTTAAATACTATTTTATATGGCGCTCCCAATAAGATTCGAACTCATAACCCTCTGATCCGAAGTCAGATGCTCTATCCAATTGAGCCATGGGAGCTTACCATAAATAATATCATATAATTCTTTTAAAAACAAGACTTAAAAAAAATTTAACATAAAATTAGATTAATTAAAAAAAATAAACTATACTATAATTATAATGAAAAAAGGAGAAACTATGAAAAAATTAAATATCATATTACTATTTCTTTGCTTAGGTTTTTATACCTTTTCAATGAAATTAGAAAGCAATAAATATTTTGATAATTATGGTAACAGCATAAAACTAAAAAAATATAACCGTATCTTAATTACAGATCCCTCTTGTATTGAAATTTTTTACTTAATTGGAGCTGAAGATAAAATTGTTGGAGTTGCTAAAACTAGAATAAATAAAATGTGGCCTAATGAAAAAATAAAAAAACTAGAATCCGTTGGTACTGTTTCTAAACCTTCAATTGAAAAAATTTTAAAACTAAATCCTGATCTTGTTATATTAAATTTAATGTCTAGAGAAGTTGAAAATGTTTTAAAACAACAAAATATTCCATTCATTGTAGATAGATCAACTAGTTTTAATGAAATTTTTACAAAAATTAAAATGTATGGAAGGATAACTGGGAATGAAAAAAATGCACAAAATTTAATAAGTGAAAAAAAAGAAAAATTAAACAGAATACAACATAAATTTACTAAAGATTCTAAAAAATTAAAAGGTTTAGTTTTATATTCTACCTCTCCTCTTTTAGCTTACAATTCTAAAAGTATTCCAGGAGAAATATTAAATTTATTTAATATTGAAAATTTAGGAGATACCAAAATGGGAAATACACATATTATTTCCTCTGAATATATATTAAAAAACAATCCAGAAGTTATTATTTGTACTATGAAAATTAAAAACAAAGAAAGTTTAATTGAAAAAAATAATTATATAAAATATACAGATGCATATAAAAATAATAGAATTTATATTTTTGAATCTAGTAAAATTTTAAGAGGAAGCCCTCGAGTTATTGATAATCTAATGGAAATTTATGAGGTGTTATATAAATGAAAACTAAAAACTTAATATTAAAATATTATCAAAAAGAAAAAAAATTATTAACTATATTTATAATTTTCAATATAATGGTAACAGCTTTGGATTTAACTGCTCCTTTAGTTGTTAAAAATATAATTGATACAGCTATTCCAAAGAAAAATTTAAATCTAATTTTTTATTTATCCGTCTTAGTTTTATTTATGTATGGAGTAAGAACTATATTTGCTATTGTTTCATTTAGCAGAGGTCAATTAATGGGAAACAAAATTAAATACCATATGAGAAATGACTTGTTTAATCATATGCTTAAACAATCAAATGAATTTTTTAATAAAAAAGAAAAAGGAGAATTAATTGCTAGAATAACAAGTGATTTAGAAAATTCTTCTTCTCTTTTATATAGAGGCCTTCAAGATTCAATGTCTGCAGGAGGATCTTTAATCGGAAGTTTCTGTCTTATGTTTTTTTTCAGTCCTATTTTAACTTTAATTATTTTTTTACCTTTCCCATTTGGTTTTATATTTGTTTACTCTAAAAACAAAAAATTAAAATCTGGATATAAAGAAATTAGAAAAATGAATAGTAATTTTACAAGTACTGTCTATGAATTATTTAGAGTTATTTTATTTTTAAAAGATAATGTTCTTGAACAATATGCTAACAATAATTTTAAAAGAAGTAATAATAATCTTTTAATGGCTGAAAAGAAAAACTATTTAAATGTTGGAATTTTTATGTCTGGAGTCACTTTTTATGTTCATTTAACACAAATAATTCTAATTGGATTTGGTGGTTATCTATTTGTAGAAAATAAAATAACTTTAGGTATTATAATTTCATTCTTATTGCTTGTAGATAGATTTAAAATTTCTTTAATCAAACTTGCAGGGCTTGCTGATTCTTATCAAAAAGGAATGTCTGGTATAAATAGATTAAAAAATATGTTAGAAACAGAAGACAGCTCTTTTAAAGGCTCTAAAATAGTTCCTTTACCATTTAAAAATATTAAATTTGAAAATGTTTCCTTTTCATATGGAAATGAAAATGTATTAAATAATATTTCTTTCAATATTAACTCCAAAGAAAAAGTTGCAATTATTGGTAAAAGTGGTATTGGAAAATCAACTATTTTAAATTTAATAAAGAAAAACTATTTGCCCACTTCTGGAACTATCTCAATTAATAATATTGATTATAAAGAACTTAACAAAAAAAGTTTGCTTAATATGATGGGAATTTTAAACAATTCTGAAAATATATTATATGATACTATTGGAAAAAATATATCTGTTGTTAAAAATAAAAGTACCCTTGAAGATGTAAAAAACGCATCTAAAAAAGCTTATATCAATGATATGATCGAGAAATTACCTAAACAATATAACAGTATACTAGGAAATAAAGGAACTAATCTTAGTACTGGACAAAATCAAAGAATTTCTTTTGCTAGGTTATTTTTAAAAAAACCTGAAATAATTTTACTTGATGAGGCTACTTCAGGATTAGATAGTATATCTGAAAAAATAGTTATAAATAATATCCTAAAATTTCTAAAAGAAAAAACTGTTATTTTTGTAACTCATAGATTGGATATTATTAAAAATTTTGATAGAATCTTAGTTTTTAATGAAGATGGAATTGTAGAAAATGGCAATTTTGAAAAATTAATTAAAAATAAAGGCGAATTTTATAATTTATATGAAGAAAATAAAAAAAAATTCTAAATTTTTTTGAATTAAAAATTTAAAAATTATGTATTTTATATTTTTTCGTGAAAAAAAAAGTTAAAATAAACAGTTGATTTTAAAGCTATCTGCGATTTTTTAAAACATTCTCAGTAATAAATTCCAAAAAAAAGCTTGAAAAAAACCTAAAATGTATTATAATTATATTGTAAATGAAAATGAATTAAAAATTTAAAATTAATTTTAAGGAGGAAAAATTATGTTTGGTTATTTGCAAAAAATAGGTAAAGCTTTGATGGTTCCAGTTGCTGTTTTACCAGCTGCTGCGATTTTATTAGGTGTTGGATATTGGATTGACCCAGTTGCTTGGGGTGGAAATAGTGTTCTTGCAGCATTTTTTATTAAATCTGGTGCTGCTATAATTGATAACATGCCTATATTATTTGCTATTGGTGTTGCTTTTGGAATGTCTAAAGATAAAAATGGTTCTGCTGCTCTTGCTGGACTAGTTGGTTTCTTAGTAGTTACTACTTTACTTTCTCCAGGTGCTGTTGCAATGATTAAAGGGATACCTGGAAATGAAGTTCCTGCAGGATTCTCTAAAATAAACAATCAGTTTATAGGAATTCTTTGCGGAGTTATTGCTTCTGCTTTATATAACAAATATAGTAAAGTTGAATTACCTCCATTTCTAGCATTTTTTAGCGGAAGAAGATTAGTTCCTATTCTTACATCATTTGTTATGTTAATTGTTTCTTTTATCTTAATGGAAATTTGGCCTTTAATGTATAATGGACTTGTTTCTTTAGGAGAAGGTGTTTCTAAACTAGGTGCTGTTGGAGCTGGAATATACGGTTTCTTAAATAGATTATTAATTCCTGTGGGATTACATCATGCTTTAAATTCAGTTTTCTGGTTTGATGTTGCTGGAATAAATGATATACCTAATTTCCTTGGTGGAGCTAAATCAATAGCTGAAGGTACTGGTATTGTTGGAAAAACTGGAATGTATCAAGCTGGTTTCTTCCCTATTATGATGTTTGGTTTGCTTGGTGCATGTGCTGCATTTATTAAAACTGCTAAGCCTGAAAACAAAAATAAAGTTAAATCTATAATGCTCGCTGCAGGTTTTGCTAGTTTCTTAACAGGTGTTACAGAACCAGTTGAATTCGCATTCATGTTTGTTGCTCCTGGATTATATTTAATACATGCTTTATTAACTGGAATATCTGTTTTCTTAGCAGCTTCTTTTCATTGGATGGCAGGATTTGGATTCTCAGCAGGATTTATTGATTTATTACTTTCTACTAGAAATCCTCTAGCTAACAAATGGTATATGTTACTTGTTCAAGGAGTAGTATTCTTTGCTCTTTATTATACTATCTTCACTTTTGCTATTAAGAAGTTTAATTTAAAAACTCCTGGTAGAGAAGATGATGATGATACTGAAACTATTAAAAATTTCTCTGGTAAAAAAACTTCTAATACTGAATTAGCTGATTTACTTTTACCTCTTTTAGGTGGAAAAGAAAACCTAGTTTCTGTTGATTACTGTACTACTAGATTAAGATTAGAAGTTAAAGATAGTTCTATAGTAAAAGATGCAGATATTAAAAAATTAGTTCCTGGTGTTTTGAAACCGAATAAAACTAATGTACAAGTTATTGTTGGAACTCAAGTTGAATTTGTTGCTGAAGCCTTAAAGAAATCAATATAGATCAAAATCAAAACAGCCTTCTATAATTAGAAGGCTGTTTTTTAATTAAATTTTAATTTCATTTTTATATGTTCTATTCCTTCTTCTATATACATCTTTGTAACTGCTCTAAATCCTAAAGATTCATAAAACTTTTTCAAATAAAATTGAGCTGATATAGTTATTTCTTTTTCTTTTAAATCATTTTTTATATAATCAATAGCTTTTTCCAACATTTTTCTTCCTATTTGTCTTTTTCTCTCTGATTTTAAAACTAAAACTCTTCCTATTGACATAGTTTCATAAGAAACTCCTGCTTGTATTATTCTTAAATAACCTATAATTTCATCATTTTCTTTCACCATTAAATGATATGATTTATAATCCTTATTATCTAAATCATTATATAAAATTTCTTGTTCCATAACAAAAACTTCTGCTCTTACTTTTAATATTTCATATAATTCAATACTTGTTAATTCTCTAAATTCTTTTATTATTACTTCCATTTTAAACACTCCTTTTATATTTTAATAAATTAATAATTTTTCCTGATATAATTAAATAAACTATACTAGACAAAGCTGACATTTTCCCTAAAAATATTATCGTTAAAAAAATTACTAGAATATCTAAAATTATTAAACTAGTACCTATCTTAACAGCATATATTTTTTCTAGAATTTGCGAAATAATTAAAGTTCCACCTGTATTCCCATCTAATAATATTATAAAACCTATTATAACCCCTGATAAAATTGAACCTAATAATATTCCTAAAATATTATTCTCTCCAATAAAAAGCTGTAGATTTTTTATTTGAAAATATTTTTCTACTAAGAATATATTTAATGAAAGAACAGTAATACTATAAAATAAATTTTTAGTATAATTTTTACCAAATACGTAAAATCCTCCTATAAAAATAGGTATATTTAATAATATATAAGCTATTGCTACAGGAATTTTAAAAAGATAATATATTATTAAAGCCAACCCCGTTGTTCCCCCTGATATTAACTTTAAAGGAACTATAACATTAACAATTACAAAGGCTAGTAAAATTAAATTTAAATTTAATTTTATATACGTTCTTAGATTTTTATTTAAAATTTTATACTCCCTCCTTTTTTTATAACTTCTTCCCATAAATTTCTAGTATTTTTTCTCATCTTTATGAGTAGAGATAAAAGCTCTCGTTTTTCTTTTTCACTTAATCCTTGTGTTGTTATTTCTACTAAGGCTTCTTCATTTTTTCTTAATAATTCATAAATTTCTCTTCCTTTTTTTGTACAATATAATTTAAATTCTTTTTTATTATCCTCTTCCTTTCTTTTTTCCACAAGACCATTATCAACTAATTTTTTTACAGATTTTGCTGTTGTACTTCTTTCTACACTTAAAACTTCTGCTAATTTTTCTTGAATAATTCCCGGATATTCAAAGATTCTAACTAAATAAAGATTTTGACTTTTTGATAAATTAAAAGCTTTAAACTCTTTTTCATCTATAGTAGCTATACTTCTAGAGATTGTTCCTATCTCTCTTAAAATTTCCTTCACTTATATCCCTCCCATATAATTATATGCTTTATATTAACTTATTTTTATTGAAAAGTCAATAAAAATAGTTGAATTTTCAATAAAAAAATAATTTCTTTTATAAGATAACATGTGTTATAATATGATGACTATTAATTTAAAGGAGGATATATGCTTATAACTTTGAAAAACAACAAACAATTAAATATTGATATTACTGGAACAGGTGAAAACATTGTCTTTATACATTCTTTTCTTTGGGATAATAAAATGTGGACCCCTCAAGTTGAAGAACTTTCTAAAAATTATACATGTATAAATATTGATTTATGGGGACATGGCTTATCTGATTCTTTAGAAGACACTGAAGAATATTCTTTAGAACATCTTGCAAATGACATAAAAGAAGCTTTGAATATTTTAAATATCAAATCTTATACTTATATTGGACTTTCAGTTGGTGGAATGCTTGGACCTATTCTTTATTCTCTAGATAAAGATAAAATGAAAAAACTGATAATTATGGATAGTTATGTTGGACTAGAATATGAAAATACTAAAGCCTTATATTTTCAATTACTAGAAAAAGTTAAAGAGAATGAAAAAGTTACTTCTGAACTAGCTGATAAAATTGCCCCTATGTTTTTTGCACCTGAAAATACAGCACGTGGTTTCCAATTATTAAAAGATTTTTATAATCACTTAATAAACATTAATAAAAAAAATATTAATACTATTGTTGCTTTAGGACGAGGAATTTTTGGAAGAAAAGATGCTCTTCAATTATTAAAAGTAATTAATATTCCTACTTTGTTTATGGTTGGAGAATTCGATATTCCTAGACCAAAAAAAGAATCAATTGAAATGAAAGAACTTGTTAAAAATTCTAAATTATCAATTGTCCCCCGTAGTGGTCATATATCTAACCTTGAAAATATTGAATTTGTAACAAAAGAATTTAAAAAGTTTTTATAAAAAAAAGTCATTGCTTGCAATGACTTTTTTTAAATACTTTTATATGTTATAATAAATTTTAGTAGTTAGTTTTAACTTACTACTAAAAAAATGATAAAATGAATAATATAATAAAAGGAGTATCTCATGAAAAAAAAGGCAATATTATTCTTACTACTTTCTAGTATAAGTTTCAGTAAAAATTTAGACTTAGACATTATGTTGAAAGATGTTTCTAATAATTCTTATGAAAAAAACATTTATAATATAGAACAAGAAAAAAGTGAAATTAATAAAAAATTTTATAAATTAGATAATTACAATGGAATTAAAGGTAGTTCTGAAACTACTTACTATAGAGAAGACCAATTATATAAAACAGAAGGAAATCTAACCTTTGGAGATTTTTATATTAATGGTACGAAAAAAGAAAAAGAAGAATCTGATTTAGTTATTGGTATCAATAAAAATATTAAAGATATGCTTTATTCAGAAAATGATAAAAATTTAAATAATACTTTAATTGATAAAAAAATAAATACATTAAATTATTTTAATAATTTAGAGAAAAAGAAATTAAATTTAATTGATCTTTATAAAGAATATAAAAATATTGAATTTGAAATTGAAGCTAAAAGAAATGGTGTAAAAACTCTAAAAAGTGAAGAAAAAATATTGAAAGAATCTTTCAACTTAGGA
Source organism: Fusobacterium sp. JB019 (assembly GCA_030673965.1). Classification (NCBI taxonomy): domain Bacteria; kingdom Fusobacteriati; phylum Fusobacteriota; class Fusobacteriia; order Fusobacteriales; family Fusobacteriaceae; genus Fusobacterium; species Fusobacterium sp. JB019. Next base: position 528,578 of record JAUTCN010000002.1, read on the forward strand.
AAAAGTTCTAAAATTGACTTAACCTCTGCAAAAATAAATCGAGAAAATCTTGAAATAGAATTAGAAAATTTAAAAAGAAAAAAAATCAAACTGCAAAAAAGATTTTTTTATGATTTTAAAATTAAAATAGAAGGAAATACTTTAAAAGAAATACCTAAAAAAATTAATAATTTTGAGTATTTTTTAAATAATATTGGAAAGAAAGACTTAAATATTTTAAATCTTGAAAAAGATAAAATAAAAGAAAATATTAAATATTTAAAATATAATGATAAATATCCTGATATTTCCATAGGATTGGAACACGATTTTGGTTCTAGAGAAGAAGAAGTTAAAGAAAATAGAATTTATTTAAAAATATCAAAAAATTTATTTTATTATGACAATAACTTAGAAAATGAAAAATTTAATTACAAAGAGAAAATATTACACATAACTGAACAAAAAAATAAAAATAATTCTGAAATTTTAAAAATCCAAGAAGAATATGAAAATTTTAATAAAGAATATAAAATAAACAAAAATAAAGCAATATTAGAAAAAAATAAATATGAAATTAAAAAATTAGAATATAAACTTGGTAAGATAAAGTATTTAGATTTAATAGATAGTTTCAATGATTTTTTAACATATACAATTGATGCTGAAAAATCTAAAAATGATTTAAATGCATATATTTATAAAGTAATAATTAGAGGAGACTATAATGAAAATAAATAAAAAAACAATTGGAATATTTTTAATAATTACAGCTATAGGAGGAGGCCTTTTCTTTAAATTTCATTTTCATTCTAAAAATTTGAAATCTTATGAAGTTTTAAAAATAAATATTGGAAATGGAAAAGGATATATTAATGCCTCTGGAAAAGTTGAAGCTAATGATACTAAAGATGTTTTTGTGGATAAAAAATTAAAAGTGGACGAAGTTTTTATTCAAGAGGGCGATTTTGTAAAAAAAGGTCAGCTACTTATGACATTTGATGACACCCAAAGAAATAATATTAAAAGAAATTTAGAAAGAAAAAAAATTAAATTAAACAGAGAAAAAAGAAATTTAAAAATAATTGAAAAGCTCTATGAAATTGGAGGTAGCTCTACTAATGAAGTTAAAGATTTAAAAGAAGATATCAGATTATTAGAAATTGATATTGAAGAATATAATGAAGATTTATCTAAAACTGCTGAAAAAATATTAAGTCCTGTAAGCGGTACTATTTCCTCTTTAAAAGCTCAAGAAAATTATTTAGTTGATACTGACCAAGCTCTTTTAAAAATTATGGATCTTTCAAATATAAAAATCATTTTAGAAATTCCTGAATATGATATTAAAAACATTCATTTAAATCAAGAATTAATTTTAAAACCTGAAGTTTTTGAAAATAAAAAAGAATTTAAAGGAAAAATTACTAAAATAGCAAAGGTTTCCAAAAGCTCTTCCATAACATCTGAAAATATTGTAGAAGTAGAAGTTATGCCTTTAGAAGAAATTCCAGATATTGTTCCTGGATTTAAAGTTTCTGCAACTATCTATTTAGATGAAAACAAAGATAAAATAATTATTCCTAAAACTTCCATACTAGAAGATAATAAAAAATATTATGTATTTTCTGTGAATAAAAATGGAATTTTATCTAAAAAATATATCAAAATAAAATCTTTAGAAGGAGATAAAGTTATTGTCTTAAATGGTTTAAATATCGGAGAGGATATCTTAGAAACTCCATATGAAAATTTAAAAGAAGGAGATAAAATTTTACCTTCTAATAAATCAGGAGGTGAAGCTAAAGATGATCATAAAGGTAAAAAATCTAAATAAATACTATAAAAATGGTGATAATTCTCTGCACGCTCTTAAAGATATTTCTTTTAATATAGAGAAAGGAGAATTTGTAGCTATTATGGGAAGCAGTGGAAGTGGAAAATCTACTATGATGAACATTTTAGGATGTCTTGATAAAGAGTTTCAAGGAAAATATATTTTAGATAATATTGATGTTTCTTCTGTAAAAGAGGATAAACTTTGTAAAGTTAGAAATTCTAAAATTGGTTTTGTTTTTCAAGCCTTTAATTTACTTCCAAAACTATCTGCTTTAGAGAATGTAGAACTTCCCCTAGTTTATTCTGGTATTCATAAAACTAAAAGAGAAGAAAAAGCAAAAAAAGTATTAGAAAAAGTGGGTCTAAAAGAAAGAATGTATCACAAACCTAATGAACTTTCTGGAGGTCAGAGGCAAAGAGTTGCTATTGCTAGAGCTTTAGTTAATGATCCTGCTATTATTTTAGCTGATGAGCCTACTGGAAATTTAGATAGTGTCTCTGAAAATGAGATTATGAATTTCTTCAAAGAATTAAACGAACAAGGAAAAACTATAGTAATTGTCAGCCATGAACCTGAAGTTGCTAAATTTTGCAAAAGAATTCTTCTCTTTAAAGATGGGGAAATCATAAAAGATGGTGATAGCAAATGAATTTTATAGAAAGTTTTAAAAGCGCTATAAAAAGTTTAACAGGAAATAGAGCTAGATCATTTTTAACAATGCTTGGTATAATTATTGGAATAACATCTGTAATTACAATGTCTGCAATAGGAAAAGGTGGGCAAGAAAATATTACTGGTAAATTAAAAGAAGGAGGATATGGTAAATTTACAGTTTTTGTGGATAAGGGAGCTAAAAATTTTAGATGGAAATATCTTTTTGATGATGTCCTAATTAAAAAAATTAAAGATACCGGAGAATTTAAAGATGTCACTCCTTATGTTAGAGATAGAGTTTATTCTAAAATCGGAGATAATTTTAGTAGAGTATGGTTTACTGCTTCTACTCCTTCAGTTGAAGATATTGACAAAGTTGAAATGATTGCAGGAAGAAATTTTTTAAGTTTTGAATATAAAAACGCTGAAAAAGTTGCTATAATAGATGATGTTACAGCTATTAATTTATATGGTTCTATTGATAATGCTCTAGGGAAAGAATATAATATTTTTAAAAATAGGAAGTCTGCTAGTATCATTTATGAAATTGTAGGTGTTTATAAAAATCCTTTCAAAGAATTTGCAAATGCAATGGGAGGACTTCGAATTCCTAGATTTATAAGATTTCCATTATCAACATATGACCGAATTTATAACCTAAAAAATGCTGGTTCTTATGAAGAAATATTAATTGAATCAAAAAATCCTGAAGAAGCAAAAAATAGTATGGTAAAGTCAAAAGAAATTCTAGAAAACATTATTGGCATTAAAGATTTATATGAAGTAGAAGCTCTTGCTCAAGGATCTTCATCTTTTGATAACATACTTAGTACTCTTAATATTTTTGTAACATTTGTAGCTGGTATTTCTCTTTTTGTAGGAGGAATTGGAGTTATGAATATAATGCTTGTCAGTGTTATTGAAAGAACAAAAGAAATTGGAATAAGAAAAGCTATTGGAGCTACAAACAAGGATATCCTACTTCAGTTTTTAATAGAATCTGTTATCCTTACAGGACTTGGAGGAATCATTGGAATTATATTAGGTTTTTCTCTAGGAGAAATCATTGGAAAAATCATTGGAATACCTCCTTTATTTACACTTAGTTCAATTGTTATATCTCTTTTAGTATCAACATTTATTGGAATTATTTTTGGAGTAATTCCTGCAAAAAAAGCAGCAGAACTTAATCCAATTGAAGCTCTAAGAGCTGATTAAATAAAGGGGGAACTATGGAAAATTTTAAATATTACACACCTACTAAAATCATTTTTGGAAAAGATAGGGAAAAAGAAGTTGCAAAACTTTTAAAAGAATTTAATGGAAAAAAAATATTAATTCATTACGGAGGAGGAAGTGTTATTCGTAGTGGACTACTTGATAAAGTAAAAAATTATTTAAAGGAAGCCAATATCCAATATATTGAACTAGGAGGAGTAAAACCTAATCCAAGACTATCTTTAGTTAGAAAAGGAATTGAGCTTGGAAGAAAAGAAAATATTGATTTCATTTTAGCTATTGGAGGAGGAAGTGTTATTGATTCTGCCAAAGGAATAGGATATGGAATGATGTTAGACCATGATGTTTGGGATTTATATTCTAAAAAAGAATTTTCTAATAAATGTATGCCTATAGGAGTTATCTTAACTATGGCTGCTGCTGGAAGCGAAATGAGTCCTAGTAGTGTTATAACTAATGAAGATGGATGGCTTAAAAGATCATTTAGTATTGATAATGCTAGACCTAAGTTTGCTATTTTAAATCCTGAATTAACTTTTACATTACCTGAATATCAAAGTGCTAGTGGAATTGTGGATATTATGATGCATACAATGGAAAGATATTTTTCACCTGTTGGAAATATGAAAATAACAGACGAAATTGCTGAAGGTTTACTTAGAACAGTTATTGAAAATGCTCCTAAAGTTATAAAAAATCCAAAGGATTATAAAAGCAGAGCTGAAATCATGTGGGCTAGTTCTCTTTCTCACAATGGACTTACAGGTTGTGGGGGTATTGGAGACTGGTCTTCACATCAATTAGAACATGAACTTGGAGGATGTTATGATGTTGCTCATGGAGCTGGACTGTCTGCTGTTTGGGGATCTTGGGCTAGATATGTTATGAACGAAAATCCTAAAAGATTTGCTGACTTTGCAACTAAAGTTTTTAATATAGAAAACTGTGGTGATAAAGAAACAGCTATATTAGGAATTAAAGCTATGGAAACTTTTTATAAAAGTATAAATATGCCTATTTCATTAAAAGAACTTGGATTAAATTTATCAGAAGAAGATTTACATATGTTAGCTAACAAATGTAGTTTTAATGGAAAAAGAACTATTGGTTCTTTCAAGAAATTGTTCGAAGAAGATATGTTTAATATTTATAAAAATTCAAGATAATATAAGAGCCTCCTAATAGGAGGCTTTTATTAATTATTTATTTAAATTATATTTTTTTAAATCTTTAACTCTTTTTGCTTTTTGACTAACTCCTAATATTCCTGCTTTATCAAAAGAACCTCTAAGTTTTAAATGATCTTCATCAATTAATTTAGCACTACCATGATAACGCTTCCCATGCCAGGAATCATATACCCATCCACCTTTTAATTTTCCTTTTTTCTCATATAAATCACCTACTATTTGAAGTCCCATAACTTTTCTTGATTTTACTCTTAATTTCTCATCAGGATTATTTCTGTCATATTGTTCAATCCCTTCCATTTCATCACCTTTTGGATAGCATATATCTTTTAACCAAACAACATGTCCCACATATTCTTCTTGTTTAGTTTTATCTATTTTAATGATAAACTTTCCTTCATTCATCATCCAATATCCTTCATATCCTTTTTTTGCAAAAACAACTGTACTAAGCAAAAATAATAAACATATTAATTTTTTCATAATCCCTCCATTAATTAAAGTTTTCTTCTACAACAAGCCACAATTTTTTCAAACCTCTTATCTCAAATAAAGATTTTAAAATCTTTATTCCTAATTTTCTATCAACAGGATAACCTATGTTTTCTAAATCTTTAAAACTTTCTAAAGCATATTCTAATATTTCATATAAATATTCTTTTGTTGACTTATCATTTAGTATGTCTATCTCACTTGCTTCTTTTTCTAAAATAGAGTACTTTTCCATAAAAAAAGCAATTCCTAAATTTATTTTTCTTTCATCATAATCTTCTTTCATATCACACAAATCATCTAATCCTTGAAGAGATAACCCTAATTTATATAAAGAATCTAAGCATCTATTTATATTCTTATCATTTTCTAAATATTTAGGAGCTATTAAACCAATCTTTAATAATTCTCCTCCTATTCCACTATGAATTTCATTAAAAATATATTTATAACTAGGATATATTTCATATAAGGAACAATCTCTTAGTCCTTCACTTTTAGCTATAATATGTATCTCTTCTAATATTTTATAGCTTATACCTCTTTTTTCTTCATCTAAACTATTTAAAATATCTTCTAAATTTTTATAGAGAAACAATGTCAATAATGTATTTTCTGTTACATGTTCACTTATACCTTTTAGAAATATTGTTCCTTTTTTTTCATCATCAATAATATTATCTGTACAAGTAATTATTCCTCTTAAATAAAAAATACATTTTCCATATTTAATCTTATTTTCTTTAGGAATATCTAAAAATTCTATTAAACTTAACATAAATAATGTGAAAAAATTCTTTCTTATATTTTCTTTCATAGAACTTCTTTTTATTTCAATATCTTTATAAAAAGAAATTTTTGAAATATCATTTTCTATTTCATCCATAATTAAAGAATAGATTTTACTTGATTCCTTAAATAAATCTTTTAAATCTTTCTCCACTTTCTTTAGTTTTATATTATCTAACATTTTTTTTAACATAAGACCTCTTTTTATTTATTTTATTTTGTAATTCATTATACCACATTTATCTAAAATTAATTAAAATAAGTATTAGCTTTTTTATTTAAAATGCATTATAATTATTATAGTGATACAATTTTCAAAGGAGGATTTATATGGGATTATTTGATGGACTTTTTAAAGAAAAATCATCTACTGTTAATAATGACAAAGAGCTTAAAGAAATTACTAACCTAAATAATATAATAGTTGACAAAGATTTAAAAATTGAAAAATTAGAGGGTGAATTAACCACTTTAAAAAATGAAACTCTTTCACCTAAACAAGTTCATATTATGGAAAAAAATTTAAAATCTTCCAGAGAAACTAATAGTACTTTAGAACAAGAAGTTATAAGATTAAAAAAGGAAATTGAAAAATTAGAATCAGAAATTTCTAATAGTAACGTTTCTTTTGACAATATTTATAAAAATTTAATTAACAATAAATTTATTTATAAACTAGGAATTGACAATTTTTTTAAAACCGTTAAATTTGAAGAAGTTCGTAATTTTTTAACAAATAACAACATCTTATTTATTCAAGATTTGGAATCTTTTCCTGCTCTTGAAGATATTTTAAAAATTAAAAATGGACGTTTAGCTTTAAAAAAATATGAAAAGTTAAAAAAAGGAATTGTTCCTTGGGATTTAAGAATTTTCCTTTGTAAAGGAGAAAAAATTCAAAAAATATATAAAAATAAAAGAAAATTTATAACTTATCTTAACGAACATAATATTGAATTTATGGATGATATGAATGATTTTGATTTTGAATCATTAATTGTAAAAGGTGGCTTTCCAAAAAAAGCTGTTGAAGAATTTAAAATCTTAACCGACAACTATTTCAACGAATTCAAATTATAAAATAATTAAAAATTAGGAGTATACAAATGAAAAATATTTTAATTGGTGTTTGTGGTGGTATTGCTGCTTACAAATCCGCTAACATAATTTCAAAATTAAAGAAAAAAGGTTATAATGTTAAAGTAATTATGACTAAAAATGCTACTGAAATAATCACTCCACTTACTTTAGAAACTCTTTCTAGAAATAAAGTTTTTATTGATATGTGGGATAAAAATAGAGGATTTGAAGTTGAACATATATCTCTTGCTGAATGGGCTGATCTTTGCCTTATTGCCCCTGCTACTTACAATATTGTAGGTAAAATTGCTAATGGAATTGCTGATGATATGTTATCAACTGTTGTTTCAGCTTGTACTTGTGATAAATTTATTGCTCTTGCTATGAATGTAAATATGTATAATAATCCTATTTTAAAAGAAAATATTGAAAAATTAAAAAAATATAACTATAAATTCATTGACTCTGATGAGGGATTCTTAGCTTGCAACGCTAATGCTAAAGGACGTTTAAAAAATGAAGATGAAATTGTTAATATTATTGAAAATTATTTTTTAAATAAAAAGAAAAAGAAATTACTAAAAGGAAAAAAACTTCTTTTAACAGCTGGGAGAACTGAAGAGCCACTAGATCCTGTCAGATATTTCAGCAATAACTCAAGTGGTAAAATGGGTTACTCTATTGCTATTCAAGCAATTAATTTAGGAGCTGAAGTAACTTTAATTTCTGGACCTACTAATCTTGATATTCCTGAGGGATTAGCTGAATTTGTACAAGTTAAAACAGCACAGGAAATGTGTGATGAAGTTTTAAAAAGATTTGATAATATGGATATTGGAATTGGATGTGCTGCTGTTGCTGACTACAAGCCTAAAGTTTGTGCTAATCAAAAAATAAAGAAAAATACTGATGAACTTGTTATTACTTTAGATAAAAATCCAGATATTCTTTATAACATGGGACTTAGAAAAGAAAAACAAGTTTTAGTGGGATTTGCTGCTGAAACTGAAAATATAATTGAAAATGCAACTAAAAAACTTAAAAAGAAAAATCTTGATATGATTGTTGCAAATAATGCTCATAATATGAGAAGCTCTAACAATGCTGCCACATTTATAAAAAAAGATGGAAGTATGAAAGAATATGAAGAAAAACCTAAGTTTGATCTTGCTTTTGATATTTTAACAGAGGTAGGGAATATAATTTCTAAATAAAAAGTTATTGACATATTCTAATAACTACTATATTATAATATGAGATTAATAATAAAGGAGTTTAGGAAATGAAATTTTATCAAACAACAGGTACTTGTGCAAAAGAAATTGGTGTAATTGTGAAAGACAATATTATTGAAGAAGTTAAATTTGTAGGTGGTTGTGACGGTAATACGAAAGGACTTTCTAGCCTTTTAAAAGGAATGAAAGTAGAAGAAGTCATTACTAGATTAAAAGATATCACTTGTAGAACTAAACCTACTTCTTGTCCTGATCAACTTGCTAAAATATTAGAAGAAAACTATAGATAATAAAAAAATCCCTTATTAAAGGGATTTTTTTATTGCATCAACTGGACAACTAATTTTGCACGATCCACATTCATCACAATACTTAGAATTTATAAAATATTTATCTTCATGAACTATAGCATCAAAAGAACAAATTTCTAAACATTTTCCACAACTAATACATTTTTCAGCATCTATAATTAATCCTGCTTCTTTATACTCCATTCCTCCAATAGAAAAACGTTCTCTTTTTATTTTATAATCTAATTTTTCTTTTGCAAAATCATAATTAAAAACCTCTCCTTTAAATTTATATAAAATAAAAGTTGTCATACTTGGATATCTTTCAATATCTTTAATCAAAGCATTAAATCTAATATCTTTAGATGCTTTTTCTTTTAATACTTCAAAAGGAATTTCTTTCACATAACCATTTACCCTTATAAAAAAACCTAGAGGGAAATTTGAAAGCCCCTCTTCATCATGTTCTACTGGAATATTTTCTGATACTAAAGAACAAACTGCTACCTTTTTATTTTTAATTAATTGCTCGTAAAAAGATTTTGTATTCATAGTTTGAAAATAAATTCCCTCTTCATCATATGTTAAAAAATGAGCTATCCTAATTTCTGGAAAATCATTATTAACTGTTGCAAAACTATAAGAATGAACTTTTTCAAAAGCTTCATAAATTTCTTTTATTTTCATAACTTCCTCCTTTTAAATATTTTTTTCTCTATAAAACTTTTTATTAACTAAAGCCATGGTTTTTCCATATCTATATCCTTTAGAAAAACTCATTTCTCTTTTTCTCTGTTCACTTACTGACATATCACTAATCAATATATCTGTTTCTCCACTTTGCTTTCTTTTCTACAGCCTGTGAATAATAAATTAAAACTGAAAAATAATCCTATAAAAAATATACTTTTTATTTTCATTGACATATAATATCTCCTTCTCCTTACTTTATATTATTATACGTTTTAATATATATAATTTGAATATTATTTTACGCCTAAAAAATATAAAAATAAGACTTTACAGTTGAATAAAAAAAACATATGTATTATAATAATAATGAGGTGAGTTATATGAAAGTACAAAAAATGAACTATCAAAATCCAAAAGATAAGCAATACTTTGATTTTGAAATTATAAAAATTAGAAAATTTTTTGAAAAACACCCTCAAAAACTTTTAGAAACTGATGTACGTCTTGAATTTTGGGTGTTATTATATATTACAAAAGGAAGTGGAGTTCACTATATTGATTTTAAAAAATATCCTTATAAATCAGGAGATTTAATTATCATTGAACGTCGCCGTGTCCATTCCTTTAAAGTGAATAACGATGTAGAAGGTTATGTAATCAATTTGAATGAACCCTTCTTTTTTGAAGATAGCGAAAATAATAATATGGATTTACTTGCTTTCTTTGAAACACCTGATGAAAGACCTATTTTATCTATAGATATGTCCAGTAATTCAACTAATAAGATTCTCATAGATTTAATTTATAAAGAATATAGTGAAAATCATGATTATTCTTCAAGAAATCTTATTCGTTCTTTATTTAAAAGTTTTATTTTTTCATTATACTTAAAAGAAAAGGATAAAATTATTCACTCTTCTACTATGGAATATAAATATTATAATAAATATCGTGAACTAATTGAGCTTAATTTTAGAAATTTAAAAATAGTCAATGATTATTCAAAACTTATAGGAGTTAGCGTTAAAACAATAAATACAGCATGTAAAAAATGTGCAGATATTAGTGCTAAACAACTTTTAATAAACAGAATTATACTTGAAGCCAAACGTCTTCTTGTTAAAGGAGATATGAAAATATATCAAATTTCATATTATTTAGGTTTTAATGAGCCTGCTAATTTTTCAGCATTTTTTAAAAAACATACAGGAATGAGCACCAATGATTTTAAAAACATTATTAAGCTAAAAGAATACAAATAATTATTTTTATAAATTAAAAGTGCACTTAAAGTATAACCTTCAAGTGCACTTCTTTTATTTTAATACTGGTTTCTGGGCTTATTTTGTTGCTATTTTATGTAATTTTCTACTTCCTCCTGATAAACACTCACAACCATCTTTAGTTATTACAAAATTTTCTTCTAAATCAAAAACTCCACCATCATTAACTACTCCTGGTTCTAAATTTATAATCATTCCCTCTTGTAAAATAGTATCATCATAAATAGTTACTGAAGGGGGTTCAGTACTACTAAGACCCATTCCATGACCCATTCTTCCACAATCAAACGTTGCTTCAAAACCTGCTTCTTCCATCAATCTAGCACATTCTCTTGCAACATCAGCTATTGCTACTCCTGGTTTCATTGACTTTGATGCTTCCATTGTTATTTCATGTATTTTATCTTGAAGTTTTATATTTTCTTCTGATAATTCTCCTACAATTCCAGCACGACAAAAATCTGACCAATATCCATTATATCTAGCTCCTAAATCAAGCCATAACATATCACCTTTTTCTAATTTTCTATCAGTACTTGTTTTACTTATTCTTCCATAATTTTCTTTTCCTGAAGTTATAATTACAAATCCTGGATATTCAGCTCCTCCGTCTAACATGTGTTTTTGAACTTTTTGAGATATTTCTCTTTCTGTCATTCCTTCTTTAACTTCTGGGAAAGTATTATCATGAGCATAACTTGTTGCTTGACAAGCTCTTCTTAAACACTCTATTTCTTTTTTAGATTTTATTAATCTTTGTGACCAAATTAAACTAGCCGCATCTACAAATTTAACTTCTGGAAGAATTAATTTTAATCCTTCGTAGGTATTTATTTCAAAACTTATCCTTTGTTCAAACCCTAATTCCATTCCAACATTTCCACTTGTCATTCCTATCTTCTCCATCACTGATTTTAATTCTTCAGGAGTTGGACCTAATAAGCTTCTAAATTCTAAAACGTCACAACAAAAAGATATTGCAGCAGCTTCAGGGGCTACAAATGTTTGTACCATTAATTTAGGAACCCCATTAACTGGTATAAATAAGAATGAAGGTCTTGTAAAAGTTGACCATGGTGCATGCGTACAATAATTTGCATAATAATTTAAATTTGCTTCAGCACTTACTAACATTCCACACATATTTTGTTCTTTCATTTTCTTTTGAGCTAATTTAATTCTAGCTTTTATATCTTGTTCATTAAATTTTATTAATTCCATTATTCTATCTCCTTATTTTAATTTTTCTTCTTCTAGTTCTCTTTTTTCTTGTTCCTTCGAAACTTTTTGTAATCTTAAAATTAAACCAACAAAACCACCAAAGAATATTGTTAAAATTATTATCATTGATATAATACTTGATGTTGTCATTTTGACCTCCTAATTTTAATTAGTTACTGTATCCATTATCTGGAACTTCTGGATATTCTTCTCCATTAAAGTATTTATGTTTTACTGAATTTGCAATTTTATCATTAAATATAATTGAAACTAAAATCATCAATCCACCTTGTACAAAGAAAGTTCCTAAATTTGCAACCCCAAATGGATTCCACCAATTTGCTTCCCAAGCAATTGATTGATATGACCACCATACAAACATAAGAAGAACTACTGCTGGAGCAAATATTTTAATTGATACTTCCCACCAAGATCCTATATTCATAGCTGTATACTTTGTATTTAAGAATTTTTCTCTTACTTTTTTAGCACCAAACTTACGTATTGCAAAACAAGAGAATAATGCTCCTACTAACATCATTTGACCTGCTACCCAGTCTTGATTTGATAAGAAATTAGCATTCCATGCTGATGGAGCTCCCCAAATTAATAACAATAAGAATATTTTTATTATACTTTTCTTTCTATCAAATCCAGAATCAACAAATGGTAATGATACTATCATAAAATGACAAATATTTGAAGAAATTGCGGCAAATAATAAACTAACGAAGAACATTATCGAAACTATATATCCACCTGGCATATGCTCAAATAAATTAGTCATAGAAATAAATGTTAAACCATTATTTCCTGATTTTGTAATTGCTATTGCTTCTGTTATTGTTGGAGCTAATGCAAATATTGCTGGTATTACCGCCATTCCTGCAATTAATGATACTGAGGCATCACCAAAAACTTGAATTGTTGTAGTTAAACTAACATCTGATTTTGCTCTTGAAAATACTGCTAAAGTTATTACTAATCCCCAACCTGGACCTGCTGACCAAACTGCTTGTGTTAAAGCTTCTAACCAAAGTTTATAGTTTAATAACTCCTTAAAATCAAAATGAAATAAATATTCTAAACCTTTTCCTGCTCCAGGTAATGTTACTGATCTTATAGCTGCTACTAACAAACATCCTAATAAAACAGGCAAGAAAATTTTATTTGCTTTTTCTATCCCTTTTACTCCTGTATATGCTATATAAGCAGATACGGCAAGAACTATTATAAATAAAGCTAAAGTAATTATGTTTCCATTTGAAACAGAATTAAATTTAGTTACTTTATCTACTCCATAATAACCCTTTGTTACAGACAATCCTAAGTAATAAGCTACCCAAGCCACCACTGCTGAATAATAAGCTGCAACACATGCCATTATTATCGCAACAACTGCTCCCATCCAAGCAAACTTTTTACCTACAAAATCTCTAAAAGCTCCTGGAGTTCCATGTCTTGAAGCCCGTCCCATTACATGTTCTCCCATCATAATGGGCAAACAAATTATAATACACATAATCGCCCACGCAATTATAAATGTTCCCCCACCATTTGCAGCTGCAACTCTAGGAAAACGCCATATATTACCCGTTCCTACAGACCCAGCAATCAAAGAAGCCACTAACGCTAATTGTGATGAATAACCTAGTTTCTTTTTGTCCATTACTTTCCTCCCTACTATTTATTTACTTTAAATTAAAAACTAACATAGAATAAAATTTACAAGCTTCTATAATTTCTTCAACTGAACAATTTTCATCTTTAGTATGTGCATATTTTGGTTCCCCAGCTCCAAAACCTATTGTTGGTATACCATATTTTCCTGCTGAAGTTACACCATTTGTTGAAAAATCCCATTTAAAAATTTCTGGTTTTTTATTATTTAATCTTTCAAATGACTCTACGGCAGATTTTACTAATATATGTTCTTGATCTATTTCCCAAGCTGGTAAAAACGAATGTAATATTGTTTCTTTTCCTGTCCAACTTTCTCCTATTTGATTATATATTTCCCATTCTGCATCTGTTCCTTCAATTAGCATTTCAATTTCTTCTTTTATAAATTTTTTATTTTCCCCAATTATTAATCTTCTATCTAAATAAATACTACATAAATCTGGTACTGCATTTAAAGATACTGAATTACTTTCTATTTTGCTTAATGCTACAGAACCTCTTTCTCCATTAATTTTTTCAAATTTATTTTCTAATTCCTCAATTTTTTTAATAATTTTGTTCATCTTATAAACAGCGTTTTCTCCTTTTTCAGGAAAACTACCGTGTACTGAAATTCCTTTTGTTGTTATCTTTATTAAAGTTCTTCCCCTATGCCCTATTGCCAACTTCAATTCACTTGGTTCACAAACAACAACATAATCAGGTTTTATTTCATCTTTTGTTAAAATATATTCTAATGCAACTCCATCATAGTCTTCTTCCATTAAAGAAGTTGATATGTAAACTGTTTTCCCATTAGTTAACCCCAACTCTTTTGCCATATACCCCGCATAAATAGTTGCTGCTACCCCAGCTTTCATATCGCAAGAACCTCTTCCATAAATTCTACCTTCTTTTATTTCTCCCCCAAATGGATCCATTTCCCATTTTTCAGGATCACTCACTTCAACTGTATCAATATGAGAATCAAATAAAATTTTCTTTTCTCCGTTACCAATAACTCCTATCACATTTCCAAGATCATCAAATATCACTTTATCGTAGCCTAATTTTTCCATTTTTTCTTTTATAAAAAAAGCTAATTCTTTTTCATGACCTGTATAACTTTTTATTTTAATAATATCTTGAGTAAATTTTATCAAATCTTTTTCCAATTTATTCATTAACTTTTCTATTTTATTTTTCACTCTGATCTCTCCTTCTCTCTATTTATTAGAACACATTCCATTCCATACAACATTTTTATATCCTTCTAAATCTGTATCTCCCTCTGTACTTATGCATAAAACTTTTGAATTTTCATCAAGTTTTAATTCATTTAAAAATTCTTTATACTCTTCTTTATTATCTGATAACACTGTAAATAAACCTAATCCAACTGATCCTGATTCTCCTGAAATAACTCTTTTGTCATTTCCTAATGGACTAGATAATACTCTCATTCCTCTTGCTGAAATACTATCTTCACAAGAAACTGAAAAATCTGAATTATCTCTTAATATTTTCCAACTTATTGTATTAGGTTCACCACATGCAAGACCTGCCATTATTGTTTTTAAATCTCCAGTTACATTATGAGGATTACCATCATTAGCTTCCATTGATTTATATATACAATTTGCTCCATGAGGTTCACATATTACTGTAATTGGTCTATCTTCTCCATATAAATGAGCTAAATATCCTTGAATAGCTCCTGCAAAAGATCCTACCCCAGCTTGTAAAAATACATGAGTTGGTTTATCTCCATCTAATTGTTCTATTATTTCATTTATAATAGTTGTATACCCTTGCATTATCCACAATGGAATTTCTTCATATCCGTCCCAAGCTGTATCTTGAACCATAACTCCACCAGTAGATAAAGCTTTATCATTTGCAAGTCTTACTGCATCATCATAATTTAACTCTGTTATTGTTGCTTCTGCACCTTCTTTTCTAATATTTTCAAGTCTCATAATAGCCGATCCTTTTGGCATATAAACAATTGATCTTTGTTTTAATTTATTTGCCATCCAAGCTATTCCTCTTCCGTGATTTCCATCAGTTGCAGTGACAAAAGTAATTTCTCCAAGTTGATTTTTTATCTCCTCAGAAACTAATACATTAAACGGAAGCTCTGCCATAGGTCTATTTAATCTTTCACTTAAATATTTTCCCATTGCATAAGATCCTCCTAAAACTTTAAAAGCATTTAGTCCAAATCTTTTTGATTCATCTTTTAACCAAACTTTTTTAACCCCATAATATTTAGCTAGACTCTCTAAATCAACTAAAGGAGTTGGCTTATAGTTAGGTAAAGTCTTATGAAAATCATACACTTCACTTATGACTTCATCTTCAAAACCAAATAAAGCTTCCTTTTTATAATTTTTATCTCTACTCTTTTCATTTTTTATCCATTTTAATAATTCCATAATTATCAAAACCTCCTTAACTTTTTCGTTACACACTTATACTAAGCAATTTATATGCCATCTATATAAAAGCATTTCCTTGATCTTTAACTGAACTTTATAAGCCATTACAAACCACTTAATTTTCTTATTATTCTATCAAAATGATAATTGACTATCATTTTGATAATTTTGGCGTTACCCCTCTATTTTATTACATATTCTCTGAATTTTAAACATTTTTTCTTGATTTTTCTTTATCATTTTGATAATTTGTTGTATAATAATTTTATAAAATAAACTAGGAGACAATATGGAACTATTAAATAATGCAATTGATGATATCAAAAAATATGCTGAAACTATATCTCAAGTTATAAATATTGATGTAGAAATTATGAGTAGAGACTTAGTTAGAATAGCTGCCACAGGGGTTTTGAAAAATAAAGTTGGCCTAAATATGAGCTCTGAAGCTCATGTTTATAAGATGGTCTTAAAAACAGGAGAAACTAAAATAATTACTTCCCCAAGGCAAGACCCTATTTGTGAAACCTGTCCTTCTAAAAACACTTGTTCTGAAAAGCTTGAAATATCAACACCTATAATGTATAAAAATACTCCCATTGGAGTTATTGGACTTATTTGCTTTGAAGAAGAGCAAAAAAAACAATTCATGCAAAAGAAGACCTCTTATATTAAATTTTTAATACAAATGGCCTCTTTTATTTCTTCTAAAATTTACGAAGTTAACAAAAATAAAGAAATTGAATATAACAATAAAATTCTAGCTAATATAATAGATAGAATTCCGGATTCTATTATCCTTACAAATGATGATGATAAAATTGAACTTATTAATGAACCTGGAAAAGAACTTTTCGATTCTGAAGCTCACTCTAAATTAAAATCAGATAATATTATCCCTTTATTTGACAAAAAAGAATTTAATTTAATCTCTCAAAATAGAAATCATATTGTTGTAGGAGATATTATTAAATTTCCTACTGATTATGGAAAATCAAAAACTTTATATATTTTTCAAGAATCAAATAAATTTATGACATATATCAATAATTTAAAAAGTAACCTAAATAATAATTTTATTTTTTCTTCTAATGAAATGAGCACTGTTTATTCTAAAATTTCTAAAATAACAAAAACAGATACTACAACTTTATTAACAGGAGAAAGCGGAGTAGGAAAAGAAGTTATCGCTAAATTAATACATTCTAGCAGCAACCGAACTAATGAACCTTTTATTGCTGTTAATTGTGGCGCTATTCCTGAATCTTTAATTGAAAGTGAATTTTTTGGTTATGTTAAAGGAGCTTTTACTGGAGCCAATCCAAAAGGTAAAATAGGTTTTTTTGAACAAGCAAATAACGGAACTATATTTTTAGATGAAATAGGAGATATGCCTTTAAATTTACAAGTTAAATTGCTTAGAGTTCTACAAGAAAAAGTAATCTCTCCGATTGGTTCTAATCATCCTAAGAATATAAATATAAGAATTATTGCTGCAACTAATAAAAACTTAGAAGAACTGGTTAGAAAACATGAATTTAGAGAAGATTTATATTATCGGTTAAATGTTTTCCCTATTTTTATACCTCCTCTTAGAGAAAGGCCCAAAGATATTAAAGATTTAACTATTTTCTTTGTTAAAAAATATTGTGAAGATTCTGGAATTTTAGAAAAAACTATTTCCAAAGAAGTAATAAATATATTTTTAAAATATAATTGGCCAGGAAATATTAGAGAATTAAAAAATATTATAGAATATTCTTTAACTATATCTGATTCTTTTGACCACACTATTACTCCAAAAGATTTACCGCCTAAATTAATTTATTCAATTAATAATAATTCTATTAAAACTCTCGCAGAAATAGAAAAAGATGCTATTTCAAATTTATTAATAAAGTATGGAAATTCCTCTAAAAACAAAGAAGAAATTGCAAATATTTTAGGAATTGGTATTGCAACTTTATATAGAAAAATAAAGCAATATAATTTAAAATAAAACATTTTATTTCAAATAAAACTATTTTAATTTAAATACTCTTAAACTAGTTACCTTGGCAACATATAAATTTTTTAAATTCCATTTGACAAACGCATCAAAATAATATATACTTGTACACATATTAAGAAGAACGGAGGAGACATATGAAAAAATCTATTATTTTAACCACTATAAATAACAATAATAATAATGGCAATATGTCGGGATTTGATCTTACTTAATGTTTCATAACATTTTAAGGGCAAATCCATTTTATCTTGTTTAATTTAAGATTAAGATTTGTGCCCTGATTATTCGTTAATTCAAACCATTTGGGTGCTAAACTCAAATGGTTTTTTTATTTAAATTTTAAAAGGAGTGATAATTATGAAAAAATGTATTATACCGATAGGATATGAAAACAAGTTGAGTTTATTTGAAACTGAAGTTAGTATTAAAAAAGTTAAAGATTTCTTCCAACAATCTTTAGCCTATGAATTAAATTTAACTAGAATATCTGCACCTTTATTTGTAAGTGAAGCTTCTGGACTTAATGATGACTTAAACGGTTATGAAAGGGCTGTAGCCTTTGATATTAAAACTGTTCCTGGAAATTTTGCTGTAATTCATTCATTAGCAAAATGGAAAAGAATGGCATTAAAAAAATATGAATTTCCTATGCATGCAGGTCTTTACGCCGATATGAATGCTATCAGAAGAGATGAAGATGAGTTAGACCCTTTACATTCTATATATGTTGATCAATGGGATTGGGAACTTATTATAAAAAAAGAAGAAAGAAATATGCATTTTTTAAAGAAAACTGTAAAAAATATTTTCAGAGCTCTTCAAAAAACCGAAGAATATATTAATAGAGAATACCCTCTTTTAAATAAAAAATTACCAGAAGATATTTTCTTCATAACTTCTCAAGAGTTAGAAGATATTTATCCTAGTTTAACTCCAAAAGAAAGAGAAGATGCCATTGCTAAAAAATATAAAGCGGTATTCATCTCTCAAATAGGAAAAGCTTTAAAATCTGGTGAAAAACATGATGGTAGAGCACCTGATTATGATGATTGGGATTTAAATGGAGATTTACTAGTATGGTATGAACCATTAGAAAAAGCTATAGAATTAACTTCTATGGGAATTAGGGTTAGTGAAGAATCTCTTGCTAAACAACTTGAAATTGCTGGAGCTACTGAAAGAAAGGAACTTCCTTTCCATAAAGCTTTACTAAATAAAGAACTACCTTATACAATAGGTGGAGGAATAGGACAATCTAGAATTTGTTTATTTTTCTTAGAAAAAATTCATATTGGAGAAGTACAGGCTTCTATCTGGCCAAAAGAAATGATTAAACATTATGAAAAACATGGAATTAAATTTTTATAATTTCATATTTTAATAAATTAACTTTTATCTATTATTATTTACTTTTAGGAGGTATTTTTAAATGAATAACATGCTAGAAATTTTTGGAACAAACCATTTTTCTGAAATAGAGTTAAAAAGTAGAATCCCTGGTTCTATTTTTAAAGAATTTAAAGCTGTTCAAAGCGGAAAAAAAGAACTATCTATTTCTGTTGCTGAAGTAATTGCCAATGCTGCTAAAAACTGGGCTACTGAAAAAGGTGCTACTCATTTCACTCACTGGTTTCAACCATTAACTGAGCTTACTGCAGAAAAACATGAATCTTTTATTTCTGTTTCTTCTGATGGTAGTATACTTTCTCAATTTTCTGGAAAAGAATTAATTAGAGGAGAAGCTGACACTTCTTCTTTCCCAAATGGTGGACTTCGTTCTACATTTGAAGCTAGAGGATATACAGCGTGGGATTTATCATCTCCTATGTTTTTAAGAGGACCTGAAAAAGCAAAAACTTTATTTATACCAACTGCTTTTGTTGGGTAT